>CAZUHR010000084.1:0-10575 GCA_964620335.1 uncultured Desulfobacteraceae bacterium | reverse complement strand
GGCCTAAGGTTATGGTTAATTTTGCATTTGTAAAAGATATGGCCTTTGGACTTGCTATCTGTGCATTTCTGATTTATGAGCCGCGCGGGCTTTCTTATAGATGGTGGCAGATCAAAAACTATTTTAACCTGTGGCCGTTCTCGTATTAGGCTGTAGTAGAAAACATAGAACAGTTAACTCATTGATGTTATTTTCCCAGGGACATATATTTTATTTGGTCATTGCGATGAGGACGGAGGCCGACGAAGCAATCTCGTAGAGCTCTCGCTTCTCGGAATGACATTTTGAGACACTTGCGAAATTGAGTTTTATAATAACCAGCGGAAAGGAGGTGAGTATTGGGCATAGTTAATAGTTAATTGATTAACTGATTAGCGGTGTTATGTATTTTAAACAAGTTTGTTTTTAAAAAGGGGGGAACATTATGAACGTGAAAAAGATTTTGATACCTGCGCTTGCCTCTGTCCTTCTATTTGGCCTGTCCTCAATGGCTACGGCCGAGACGATTAAGGTAGGCGGCATTATGGATACAACCGGCGCCACCTCGGATGTGGGGAAGGATTATGCCCTTGGAATGGAAGAGGCATTTCATTACATTAATGATATGAACGGAGTAAATGGAAAGAAGGTGAAATATACATGGTTTGATTATGGCTACCGGATCCCTGAGGCCCTAACAAAATACAAACTCCTCAAGAGGATGAAGGTCATCGCCATCATGGGATGGGGAACAGGTGATACAGAGGCCCTTTCACCCACAATCAATAAGGATAAAATGCCTTATGTGTCAGCTTCCTACTCTGCGCATTTGACCTGCCCGGTTGACTGGGTAGGCAAGGATGGGAAGAAACATCTAGGAACAGCCTACAACCTTTTCTTTTCATCTGACTATTCCACTAATGCAAGGGCGTGCTTGACCGCCTGGTTTGACAAGAAATGGCCTAAGCACCCGGATTACGGCAAGAGGAAACCTCGTCTCGCATGTTCGTATATGTTTCCTTCTCCTTATGCCAGTGCGCCAATTGCAGCCATAAAAGATCATGCAGAGATGCTGGGTTTTGAGATAGGACCTGACCAGGATGTCAGTCTTTTTGCCTTAGATACCAAGAGCCAGATCATGGCGCTTCAGAAGTTTAAACCAGATATAATCTGGCATGGAAATACCACCATGTCCGTGTCCGCTACCATCAGGGATGCCTACGCAATGGGATTAAGGGCAGCTCATATAATTAATAACTGGGGTTTTGATGAAAACTTGCCCCGCCTTGCCGGAGCCGCCATGAACGCAGATGATGCCCTGTGTGTAATGGGTGCAACCCCGATCAAGTTTTTTGGTCAGCCTTCGGACAACATGGATCATGTTGTGAAGTATGCCGCAAAATACAACCCCGGCATTCCCGCTGAAAAGCGTCTGAACAGGACACCACAGGCCTGGGGTGATGCCCTGGTCCTTTGGGAGGCCATGAAAAGGGCTGACAAGGCAGGCGATCTGACCGGTGAGGGAATCATGAAAAAGGGCTTTGAGACCATGCAAAAATTCCATATCGGCCTGGGTGCCGGTGATGTGACCTATACGGCAAAAGATCACAGGGCTACAACCGGCTGTCTGGTTCAGGAATATAAGAACGGTAAGTTTCAGGAGGTGGAATTTGTGGACTTGAAGGAAAGGTGGCCGGAAAAATATGAATCTGAATGGCTTGGATGGTAGTTAATGGATTTTGGAATAGGAATATTAAAAAAATATTTTCATTAACCGCTTTTGGAGGTTCGGCTTTTGGAAGCAGCAGAAAGTATCTTAAGTATCAATAACATTGAGGTCAAATACCATGAGGTCATCCTGGTCCTCAAGGGTGTATCCATTGAGGTGCCCAGGGGTGGAATAGTGGCGCTGCTCGGTGCGAACGGCGCCGGAAAAAGTACGACCCTGAAATCTGTCTCCGGCCTTCTAAAGGTTGAAGTCGGAGAGGTCACCGATGGGGCCATTGAATTTGAGGGCGTAATGATACACAAAAAGACCGCAGTCGAGATTGCCAAGATGGGTGTTATCCAGGTCATCGAAGGCCGCAGGGTCTTTGAGCATCTCACGGTTGAGGAAAACCTCAAGGTTGGGGCCCATTTAAGGAAAACAGGGACGGTCAGGGATGGATTGGATCTGGTCTATCATTATTTCCCCCGGCTATTGGAAAAGAGGAATGAAGTTGCCGGCTTTGTCAGCGGGGGAGAGCAGCAGATGGCCGTAGTCGGAAGAGCCCTGATGACCGAGCCCAAATTAGTACTCTTAGATGAACCATCTATGGGCCTTGCCCCAATGTTAATCCACGAGATTTTCAACATCCTGACGAAGCTCAACAAAGAGGAAAGGATATCCATCCTTTTGGTTGAGCAGAATGTGAAGCTGGCCCTGAATGTGGCTCCATACGCATATGTAATGGAAACAGGGCGCATTGTCATGGATGATACCTCCGAGAGATTGAAGGAAAATGAAGATATCAAGGACTTTTACCTCGGGCTCTCTGAAAAAGGAAAGACAAAGAGCTTTGCAGAGGTAAAGCATTACAAGCGAAGAAAGAGGTGGTTAACCTAACAAAAAACTTTTCCAATTCGGAAAGAGGAAAGTATCATTCCGAATTCCAATAAGGGAGGTTATACTATGAAGAAAAAACTGGTTTTAATGACCGTACTTCTTTTCGGTCTGGGTGTTGTTCTGACATCCTGCGTAACAATACCGGTAAAACCTACCGAGGCCAATTTTAAGGACCCGGTGATAAAGTTAGACTCTATCCAGTTAGGGTATTATGAAGGGTTCTGGTACTACGGCAAGGCAAAAGTGGCTATGGGCAAAGCCCCCGCGGGCGGGGGCTCTTCTCCTGTCGGACTGGACTTCGTCTTTGAAATCACCAATCCAAATGAGTATCCGGTTCTATTGGAATCTGCCCAGTTCTTCCTGTATTTTGATGACTATGAGTTGCGCATCGTGCGGGATAATAATCCGATGTGGATACCTGCCGGGAAAACCAATACAAAGATGATGACTGTCACGCTGACTCCTTTTTCCACCTATGTTAAATTTCTATTAGCCAGTAAGCAATTGGCTATGGAGAGAGGGGACAAGCCCTGGGACAAAATTACACAGTGGTGGACTGGACTTGCTGACATGTCTTTCCCCATTGACGTTAAAGAAGCATCTTTTGTCTTCAGTGCCGACGGTGTGTCAAAGGCCATCGGTGTGGAAGCCCGTTACCCCTAGAAACAGTATCCGGGGTCAGGGTTTCCACTTAAAGATCGCCTGTGGACGATTGAATCCTGACCCCAAAATTTTTATTTGGAAAATTATCTTTCAATTCATTGCGAGGGGAAGCGAATATCTATTAGGCTCCTTATGGAAAGATGAAGAAGAATTTCCTTTTAATAGTCCTGTTGCTTTTTGGGGCGGGTGTCCTACTAACATCCTGTGTGGCCGTTCAGATAAAGCCCACCGAAGCCAATTTCAAGGCCCCGGTGGTCAGGCTTGAGTCCTTTGAGGTTCAGCAGTTTGATGGGTACTGGTATTTTTCAAAGGAGGTCAAGCCCAGCAAAGGGAGCACAGGCCATCGAGGTGCGCCGTTACTTATGAGCTTCATCTTTGCAATTGAGAACCCTAATCCCTATCCGGTCCTGCTGGAAGGAATAAATTTTGCTGTGGCCTTTGACAAGGATTTTGATCTCGTGACTGTCAGTAATCAGGACTCTTTCTGGATTCCGGCGGGTAAGACCAATGAGGTGAGGGCCACCACCATGATAAATGTTAGATCCGCCCTTCTCTGCTTACAGGTTACGGGTGGTTCTGGTCTTGAGTCCAGAGGATGGAGTGAATGGCAGGCACTTGAGAGATGGTGGACCGGTGTCCCCGATTACGCGGTTCCGGTTACCGTGCATGACGGCGTTTTTACCTTTAAAGCCGATGGCGTGGTAAAGGTGCTGCCTTTTGAGGCTACGGTGGAGTAATTAGTCTAAAATTTGATAGGGGTGTATTATGGGACTTTATGATTTTACATTTTACGATCTCGTAAATCGAAATGCCGTATGCTTCAAGGAGAAGGAGGCATGGTTGGAGGTGGATGATAACAGGACCCTGACTTTTTTCCAGTATAAGGAAAAGGTCGATCGTCTGGCCTCTGGTCTTCGGAAGGCCGGGATTGCCAAGGGAGATCGCATTGGAGCTGTCGGCAAAAACAGTCTTGAATATTTCCTTCTTTATGGCGCGGCAGCGGGTTTGGGGGCAATAATGTTGCCCATTAACTGGAGGCTTTCTGCTGATGAGATGGCATATAATCTGAATGATTGTGAAGCCAAACTTGTATTTGCAGATCAGGAATTCCAGGAAACAGTTGAGGGAGTAAAAGAAAAGCTTCCATCGGTAAAAAAGTATTTCAATTTAGGCCCTGCAGGGGGCAAGTTTTCTGATTTTGATTTTTTGATGGACCATGAGGATGACTTTGAACCGGAAAAGGTCTCCACTGATGATGGTTTTGTCATTATCCATACTGCCGCTGTGGCCGGCAGGCCCAGGGGGGCCCTGTTGAGTCATGGAAATGTGCTATGTGCGGATATGCATTTTGATTATTTTTTCAGTGTTTTGCCGGAAGATGTGCATCTGAATATCCTGCCCCTCTTCCATGTGGGCGGCCTTTTTATGGCCACAACAGCCTTCCATGCAGGGGCGCTGAATCTAAATGTGAGTAAATTTGATGCTGCAAAGGCTGTGGAGCTCATTGAGGAAAAAAAGGTCTCCATGATGTTCACTTTTTCACCGATCCTATCCTCCGTCCTTGAGCAACATGAAAAGTCCGGGAAAGACATCAAGACGCTTAGGGTCGTGGCCGGTCTGGATACCCCTGAGACCATCGAGAAGTATCAACAAGTTACAGGGGGAACGTTTTTTTGCATGTATGGGCAGACAGAAACCTCTTGCGTGGCAACCTTTGGGCGTTACAACGACAGACCCGGTTCAGCGGGCAAAATGCTGCCCCTAGCCGAGGTAAGGCTTGTGGATGATTACGACCTGCCGGTCCCTATGGGCCAGGTCGGTGAAATCATAATGAAGGGCCCGATGGTGTTTAAGGGCTACTGGAATCTGCCAGAAGATAACGAATATACTTTCAGGGACGGATGGCATCATACCGGAGATATGGGCCGTTTCGATGAGGAAGGCTTTCTATTCTATGCCGGCCGTAAAGCCGAGAAAGAGCTTATCAAGCCGGGCGGTGAAAACGTCTATCCGGCCGAGGTTGAAAAGGTCATACTTGAACACCCTGCCGTGGAAAAAACCGTTGTATTCGGCGTGCCGGATCCCAAGTGGAAAGAGGGGATCAAGGCGGTATGCCAGCCAAAAGAGGGCCAGCTCCTTGAGGCGCAGGCCTTGATTGATTTTGTAGGGGAACGCATCGCACGGTTCAAAAAGCCCCAATACGTGGAAATAATCGCCGATCTGCCACTGCTTGAGGATGGCTCGCCCGACAGGGCCAAGATCAAGGAATTGTACGGAGGAGAGCTGAAATAGATAACGCCTTGAGCAAAGTGGCATCGCCGAAAAGGTGCACAAAACCACCTTGCCATCACTTATTAATATCACAAATTAGTTGCAAATTCACCGTCGTTTTGATGCTTGGAGTGATGATCGAAGAGAGCTAAGTTCTATACAAGATTTGGTTTCCCTGTATCCTTCAAAAATAGCTTCCGCAGCCCTGTGGAAATCCAGAAACCTCAGGTGTCCCAGATTTGGCTGGATCAGTATATCGGGCGGCTCGGCCTTCAATCGTGAGGCTGTAATCTGTGCTTGCATAATTTGGCTGGAGGTGAGCAACACTTCAAAGATATTCGGCAGCGGATCACCGGTTGTGCGGCGCATTATCTGGGTAAACGCGGGAAAATCAAGCGTCCTGATTCTTTTGTTTAATGCCTCTAATATTTTGTTCTTTTTGCTCAGGATCCGCCCGTTTTGTTTATCGAAATTGCCGGCTATTGAATCGAGGCTAAGGATTCTATTTACACCCTTTTTCAAAATAGTGTCATGGTTAAGGTCAACAGCTATGACGAGATCAGCCCCCATTTCCCTCACAACGCTAACAGGAACAGGATTTACAAGGCCGCCGTCTACCAGGGTCTTGCTTTCCTTTCTGAGCGGCGTGAATATTCCCGGAATAGATATGCTCGCCCTTACCGCTTCAATAATATCACCTTTTTGAATGACAACCTCTGTTCCGGTTGTAAGATCTGTTGATACGGCTCTAAAGGGCAGAGAAAGGTCTTCAAAATCCTTGTCTCCAACATGGATGCGTACGAAATCAGCGATCTTGTTACCGTCTATCAGCCCGGACTTGGGGAATACTACATCAAGGAAAGAAACCACCCTTTTCCAGTCAAGCTGGAGAACCACCTCTTCAAAGGAGTGTATGGCACCTGAGGCATATACCGCACCAACCACTGCGCCTACGCTTGTACCGGAGACATAATCCACATGTATGCCCGCTTCACTCAGGGCCTTGATGACTCCGATATGGGCCCATCCACGTGCGGAACCACTGCCCAGGGCCAGCCCGATCTTTTTTGCGCGTTTTTGTTTTCTTTTAACCAATTTTATAATCCTTGCCGCCTCCGCATTCCCCTCGATAAGCTCGGGGCTGCGGTTTCCCCCGCTGATAAGTCATGAAAAAAACAGCGGACTCCCGACAGTCACTCAGAAAAGACCTCAAAGCCACGCTTACCTATGTTTAGCGTAACAATTGGCCCAAGGTTTCACTAACTCTTCTTTGTAATGAGATCGGCATATGCGACTTTTGAAAACGTAAAGGACGGGCCATGGGGATCTCTTTTAAAAAACCGCATATGTTTACCTTGTTTCATGGAACGGCAGTGATGCCTTAAACCTCTGCTTGGGGCAGCCCCTGAAGGGACTCTTTGTCGTGGCGTCGGCCTTTCCTGCCTGTCCGGTGGCCTAATATTTGCGGGCCTGGGGGCGTTCGACTATCTCAGCAGAATTTCTGATGCGACTTTTGAAAAGAGACCCCCATGGCCCTATATTACTTCCAAGAATGATTTTTTCGAAATGCTGAAGTGTTACATCCTTTAAAAACTTAAGAATGAAGGGTATGGATGTCAACTCGATACAGCTTCGGAAAGTTCACAATCCCTACCGGTCATTGCGAGCGACCAAAGGGAGCGCGGCAATCCCCTTAATTTAAACGCTTTACGAGATCGCAAAGCGTGTTCCGAGCAAATTATTTCTAGAAGAAGCAATCCATTAAAAACGAGATTGCTTCGGCATGTTTGGCCAGCCTCGCAATGACGTGCGAGGAATCTCGCTCCTGCAATGACATTTTAATTTTCACTTGACATTTCGAACGGTACACATAAAATACCATATAAGATACTTGAAATACCACATATGGAACTAACCAATGGGAAAAGACAAATCATCTCATGCGCCTGCCGTGGACCGCGCACTGGATGTGATAGACCTCATGGCAGTCAGTGAAAGGGATCTATCCTTTTCGGAGATTATGAAAAAGGTCAGTATCCCAAGACAGTCCCTTATCAGGATATTGAATACGTTGTGTGACAGGGGGATAGTGGAGAGGGCTGATCAAAGGGGTTTTTACCGTTCAGGAATGCGGCTCCTGTACTTGGGAAGCCGTATCCAGGACAAGATCACCCTCCGTTCCGTCGCTTTGTTTTTCATGCAGGAACTCGCGGAAAGAACACACAAGACTATTGAATTGTCCTCCCTTGACCGGGATCAACTCATACTTATCGAGCAGATCGAGGGAACGGAAGGTGTTCGGCTCTATTCAAGAGTCGGGGGTTTTTACCCATATCTGCATGCATTGGCCGTTGGAAAAATCTATCTATCGCATATGGAACCTCAAAAAAGGTATAATGTCCTGGACAAAATAGGCCTTCCCACCGTTACGGAGCACACAATTACCGATATGAAGATACTTGAACAGGAACTTTTAAAGGTAAAAGAGGATGGTTATGCCTTCGAAGACCAGGAGTTGAGGAAGGGTGTTCGCAGGGTTGCAGCTCCCATCTATGATTTCCGCAATGATCTGGCAGGTTGCATCGGAATTGCCGCCACCCTCTTCAGTTTTGAATTGGAAGACAGGGGATATCTGGGACGGATGGTTGTTGAAACTGCGGGCAGGATTTCAGAGAGGATGGGAAAAAGGAAATGAGACAGTTTTTCTATCCTTCCAGCATAGCGGTCTTTGGTGTAGCGGACAATCCAAGAAACTTGGCCAAGAACATTGTATTCAATTGCCAGGATATGGAATTTTCCGGAGAGATTTATCCTGTGGGCAGGGTTCCGGGCAAGGTATATGGAAGAAATATAATAACCAGCCCAGAATCACTGCCAAAGGGAATTGATCTGGCAGTGATCCTGGTTCCGGCCAGGTTTGTTGCCGATACACTGGAAATTTGCGGGCGAAAGGGCATTCGTAACGCTATTATATCCACGGGCGGTTTTGGGGAATTCAAGGAAAAAGACAATCAGGCCGAAATGGATGTCCTTTATGCGGCAAAACGACACGGTATTCGATTTATCGGCCCCAACAGTATCGGCGTTATATGTACAGGTTCAGGCGTTTGTACACCGTTTAACCCCATGCAACCAAAACGATTCAAAAAAGGGAATATAGGTCTAATTGCTCAAAGCGGCGGTGTAACCACTCAGACCGCCTATTACTTTTCAGAAGAACATGTTGGGTTTTCGAAGATCATCAGTGCCGGTAATAAGCTGAACCTGGATGAGATCGATTTTCTTGAATATCTTATGGGCGATGACGAGACGGAGCAGATTCATATGTATCTGGAAAGCATTGAAGACGGCAGGAGATTTTTTGATCTGGCCCGGGCTTCAAAAAAACCCATAGTGATATACAAGTCCAATGTGACCAAGACCGCATCGGAAATTGCAAAATCCCATACAGCAGCGCTATCCAATGAATCACTTATTGTGGACGGAGCAATGAGACAGGCGGGAATTGTCAGTGTAAAGGATATTCACGATATGACGGTGTGTGCAAAGGCACTTCAACTTCCACCCTTAAAGGGGAACCGCTTGGCTGTTATATCTTTATCAGGGGGCTTTGCCGTGATTCTCGGAGATGCCTGTGAAAAACATGGCTTCATTTGTCCCCAGCTACCGCGCAAACTCTTGGACAAGATTGAAGGTTTCCGCCGGGGTGGCGTCATACGTATGTCAAATCCCATGGATTTCGGTGATGTTCACGAAATCGAGGCCCTTGTCTTTACACTCAAGCATTGTCTGGCCCTTGATTATATAGATGGTCTTGTGTTGTCATTTATGTACGAACCGGAAATGGCAAGAATGTTTGGCGGGGAAATCGGCAGTCCTCAGCAGATGCTGAAATTCACCAGGAATATGTGTGAAGGAACCGGCAAGCCAATTGCACTCAGCTTTTTCGCTGAGAGACCGTGCATCGAGGAATTCAAAAGGATAAACACATTCCCGGTTTTTAATAACCCTGTGGAGAGTGTTCGTGCCTTGAGAATGTTAAGGGACTACTGGCGGGGAAGGGAAATAAGGGGGGAAGTTATCAATTAGATCTAAGGAGGAATATATGAATGTTATCCAGAAAGCATTAAAGGAGGGGCGAACAGCCCTTTCCGAATATGAGTCAAAGCAGGTCCTGGCCGCTTATCAGATCCCTGTCACCAGAGAAATTCTGGTTGATGATGTTAAGGACCTGACGGCAGCGACACAAGAGATCGGTTACCCTGTTGTCTTAAAGGCCTGCTCATCCGAAATAGCACACAAGACTGAAA
The DNA here is from genome assembly GCA_964620335.1 of uncultured Desulfobacteraceae bacterium. GTDB lineage: Bacteria > Desulfobacterota > DSM-4660 > Desulfatiglandales > Desulfatiglandaceae > JAFDHL01. The sequence goes on along the minus strand of CAZUHR010000084.1, from coordinate 747 downwards.
AGGGACTTATCCGTGTGGACATCAGAAATGATAAAGAGGCCAGGGCAGCCTTTGAAGAGATCATGTCAAAGATTGAAGGGGCCGGACACGGCGTCCTGGTACAGGAGATGGTGAAGGGTAAGCGGGAACTGGTAATAGGTCTGACCCGTGATGTCCAGTTTGGGCCCTGCGTGATGTTTGGCCTCGGGGGGATATTTACCGAGATATTGAAGGATATTTCCTTTCGCATAGCCCCTATTGAGAAGCGGGACGCGCTGGAGATGATGCACGATATAAAGGGATATAAGATCCTGGAGGATGTGCGTGGCATGGAGGCTGTGGATTTGGATATGCTTGCGGACATACTGATAAATGTGGGACAAATCGGCCTGGAGAATGAGAAGGTCAAGGAGATCGACATCAATCCGGTGATCATTTCCGGTAACAAACCTGTGGCAGTGGATGCCTTGATTGTGTTGGAATAGAAGAGGAAAACCATGAAAAGGACAGATCACTTCTTAGACCGCTTCTTCAATCCTGAATCAGTCGCTATCGTGGGAGCTACCAATAATCCCTTTAAGATGAATTTTCGCATTTTGGAAAATCTCATAAGGCTCAAATTCAAGGGCCGGATCTATCCCGTGAACCGGCATTCTAAAGAGATACTCGGAATAAAGGTATTTTCACGCCTGCGGGATATCAAAGACAGGATAGATCTGGTTGTTTCAGCTGTTCCGGCATCAAAGACCATGGATATTGTCAGGGAAT
>CAZUHR010000083.1:0-10576 GCA_964620335.1 uncultured Desulfobacteraceae bacterium | reverse complement strand
GACCCGTCCTGATCCGGCCCACATCCGCCTCACTCACATCCACCTCCACCTGCATACGGGTCAGATCCTCGGCAGTGGTGAAAAGTACAGGGGACTGGAGTGTGGCCGCTACGGTCTGACCCACATCCACATCCCGGGAGATGACAACCCCGTCAATGGACGATCTGATGGTGCAATAACCCAGCTTGATCTCCGCGAGGCTCAGGTCCGCTTCCCGTTCCGCGATCAGGGCCTTGGCGCATTCTTCTTGTGCCAGGGCCATTTCCAGGTGCACCTTGGCCGTCGTCACCTTGGCCAGGGCCATTTCCAGGTTTCCCCGGGCATTGTCCCGCCGGGCCAGGGCCGAATCAAGATCGGCATCGGGTACAACCCTGCGGCCTGTAAGATCGGCCAGGCGGGTGTAATTGAGCTCCGCCTCCCTAACCATGGCGCGGGCGGAAAAAAGACCGGCCTCGGCGTTCAGCACGCCCGCCCTGGCGGCAGCCGTCTCCTTTTGGCGTTCGTGAAGCTGCATCCTCGCGTGCAGAAGCTTCGCCCCGGCTTGACTCACTTGGCCTTCGTAGATGGCGGGGTCGATAAGGGCGACCACTTGATCCTTTTTGACCGCGGAATTATAATCCGCATAGAGTGCCTTGATATTCCCCGAAACCTGGCTTCCGACGGTAACCGTGTTCAATGGAGCGAGCTTCCCGGTGGACGATACAACAGCCTTGATATTTCCCCGTTTCACCGTTGCCGTCCTGTATGCGTCTGTGGAAGAGTCCTCTTCCCTCAATAAAAAGGTAGCGCTGATCGCCAGTGCAACAATGAGTGCGGCCAGAAACATCCAGATTCTTTTCTTCTTCATGAGATAATCTCCGTTTGAAGGCCCCGCTGCAGGGAGAATCAGCGGGAAGGTTTGACCCTCTCCATCTTTTTTTGAAAGGACCAAAAAGACGGGACCGGGTCCTTTTATGCCCTCTCATTGTTTTCTGACACGTAATTCTTTAAATATTTTATTGCATTCTCCGACATCCTCGATAGCAGGACGTAGGCCGTCTCTTTCTCTTCTTCCGTAAAATTGGCTGTCAAGGCATCCGTCCATCTGGTCACGGCATTTTTGATGTCCGGAATGATTTCACGGCCCTTCCGGGTCAGAAAGATCTGGTAGGCCCGTTTGTCTTTGGGGTTTGTTTTTCTTGTGACGTAGCCCCCATTGATCAAAGGTTTAATAGTCTTTGCGATGGACCCCTTGTCTATATGAAGATATTTTCTGATGCTTTCCTGATTGATTCCGTCCTTGATTTCCAACAGCCGCAATATGGGAATCTGGCCGCTCCTCACATCAAAGGGTTCCAATTTCCGGTCCAGATACATCTGACCGCGCCTAATAACGATGGAAAGATGTATACCGAAACTCCTGTTATCTTTTTTGTACATTTTAGGCTCTCCTTTAATTGGTTGCATTTCCAACTAATATAGGGAGAAATAGTTGGATTGTCAACTAATTTTTTCGTTTTTTAATTTTATTCCTGAACAGAAGAAGGCCGGAAAGGAATTGAGTGTGGATGAAAAAATAGAAATGCCCTGGGAATTGTTGATATCAAGATTAACAAACTCGAAAAATCCAAATCTATGTTTCGGAGGCCCATAACTAATTGACATTATAAAATTTAGGTTTTATTTTCTGTATATTTTGCGCGTTTTTGCAGCCATATCAATAGCGGCGGAAGTAAGCCTCGGCCCGGGGTGGGGCTGGAACCATCTGAATTTATTTCAAATGGCGGGGGAGGAGAAGCCCTACTCCACCTAATACACTTTTTACGAGGTAATCAATTTTGGTTAACAATAAATCAAATTACCTGTGGCTTGCCATTATCGTCATTCTGTTGCTCTTCTGGTCAAAAAGGGAGGACCTATTCTTTTTTCAAAATTCAAGGCCGAGCGCCGAATCCCTCGACTTTAACAAACCTGATAACAATTCCGATTCTGGGCCCCTTATTGTGTCGGCCGACGAAGAGATAAACACAAAGGTTTTCGAAAAGGTTCACCCGGCTGTCGTGAATATCGCCACAACAACGCTCAGCATGAATTTCTGGATGGAAATCATCCCGAGAGAGGGACAGGGTTCCGGCTTTATAATAGATACGAAAGGATATATCCTCACCAATAATCACGTTGTCGCCAAAGCACAGAAGATTACCGTTACCATGGCAAATGGAGAAAGAATTTCTGCAACCCTCGTGGGCAGGGACCCGTCATCCGACCTGGCCGTTATAAAGATCCCTTCCAGGCACGTGAATGTTGTCGCCTTTCTGGGAGATTCAGATAAGATACGGGTGGGACAAAAGGCGATTGCAATCGGCAACCCCTTCGGTCTTTCCCACACGCTCACGACGGGCATCGTAAGTGCCCTTAACAGAGGCATAAGGACGGCGGATGGCAATCAGATTGAAGACCTGATCCAGACGGATGCGGCCATAAATCCAGGCAATTCAGGCGGCCCACTGCTAAACTCCAGCGGTGAGGTCATAGGAATCAACACGGCAATTTACAGTCTCTCGGGGGGTTATCAAGGTATAGGCTTCGCTATCCCTATCAACACGGCCAGGAGTATTGCTACCCAGTTGATCACCTCCGGAAAAGTGGCAAGACCCTGGCTGGGCATTACCGGTATTACGTTGAGTCCCGGGCTCAGTAAAGGGCTGAAACTCGACGTGAAGGAGGGCGTATTGGTTGTTCAAATCATACCCGGCAGCCCGGCCGCCCAAGCTGGATTGCGTGGAGGCCACAGGGAGGTCATAGTAGGAGGCCTGAGGATTCCTCTGGGAGGAGATATCATTGCCGGCATAGATGACCACAAGGTTACCGGTATGAAACAAATGGTTCGCCTGATCGATAAGCTGAAGGTGGGTGAAACCATGACCCTAAGGATATTAAGAGACGGCCAGCCGATGGATCTGAAGGTCCTCTTGGCGGAAAGGCCCTGACCGGATGAACGATCGCTCCAGACCGTCGTCCGGCAGGCGGGAATTGATAATTTGGGATTGCGATGAAAATACTGGATGACCTGCATGCCTTTTTATGGCTCAACCCGACAGCCAACAATTGTAACACCTACTTAATAGACGCCGAAAAAAGAATCCTTGTGGATCCGGGCCACTATCACCTTTTCAGTCATGTCCAGGAGGGTCTTTCAAGGCTTTCGGTGTCTTCCGGAGAAATCGATATTGTCATCATCACGCACGGCCACCCTGATCACATGGAAGCAGTGAGGACGTTCGTGGACACCGCCGCCCTGATCGCCGTTCCGGCTGATGAGATGGACTTTATCAAGGGAGTGGCCCACCATCACAGGGAGGCATTGGGCCTCTCCGACTTCGAACCGCACATCTTGCTTCATGAAGGAGAAATGCACGTCGGCAATATGAACTTCCAGGTCATACAAACACCCGGACATTCACCGGGGTCTATCTGCCTTTACTGGTCTGACAGAAAAGTGCTTTTTACGGGAGATGTTGTTTTTGAGCAAGGTATCGGGAGAACGGATCTGCCGGGAGGAAACGGCCAGGCGCTCAAGGAAAGCATCAAGAGTATTTCCAGACTTGACGTAGAGTACCTGCTTCCGGGCCACGGCGAAATAGTATCGGGCCGGGAAGCGGTGAAAGCCAACTTCACGGATATTGAAAGGATGTGGTTTCCGTATCTCTAAATGAAAAGATCAATTTCCAAACAAATACAATCTATCGATTTCGACCTTCGCCAGTTGGAAGTTTTTTCCAAGGTGGTCGATCTCAAGAGCTTTTCAAAAGCTGCTGAAGCTGTTTTTCTGGCTCAGGCATCGGTGAGCGAAAGAATAGCTACGCTTGAGAGCACGGTCGGCACAAGACTGCTTGATCGCTTAGGCAGACAGGTCGTTCCGACCAAAGCGGGAGAACTGCTTTATAAACACGCAGTCCTGCTCCTTGACATGAAGCGGGCTGCGACCCAGGAAATACAGGATTTTCTTGGCGTCAAGCGGGGCGAAATCCATATAGGCGGCAGCACTATTCCCGGAGAATATATTTTACCGAAGGTGCTGCGGCCTTTTCAAAAGAAATATCCCCTCATATCGGTCGCATTAACTGTCGCCGACACAAAAGAAATCGAAGGGCGTGTTCTGGAAAGCAATCTTGAATTGGGCGTTATAGGTTCCAGGAGTTCCCAAAAGAACATCATACATGATGAACTATGGCACGACGAACTGGTCCTGGCCCTTCCTGCCGAACACCGTTGGGCCGATAAAAACGAAATCTCAGTCGAAGCGCTTTCCAAAGAGCCTTTTATAATGAGGGAAGCCGGTTCAGGTACATTGAGGATCATGGAGGAATATCTCCATGCCTATAGGTCAGAAGGAATCGGTTCCCTGAATATTGTGGCCTATCTCGGCACATCCACTGCGGTTAAAGAGGGAATAAAAGCCGGTCTCGGAGTTTCCATCCTTTCTTCGAGGGCGATGGAGACCGAGATAAAAGCCGGGGTACTAAAGCCACTCAAAATAAAGGGGCTGTCCATGTACCGCAATTTTTATTTGATCAGGGACAAAAGGAGGATTATGTCTCCTCTGTGCCAGGCAATGCTCGATTTCCTGAAGGGGACCTCCGATCAATAGAAAGTAAGGATTATGGATAAATTATTCGATTACCGGGGTGATTGTTGAAAGGCCTACCAGGACGTAGGTCTATGTCTCAGAATGCTGCCACCGGGTGAATCCTTCGAATTTATTGTGGAAAGAGAGAAGCTCGTAAACATAAGGAAAGTGGTATGCCACAATAAAGGAAAAGTGCTCTCAGAGACCTTTGTGGAAAATGGCGTTCGTATAAGTGTGAAAAAAACAGGAAAATAAGGTTTTTTTGTAGATCGGTTTTTCCTAAGCAAAGAGTTTTTTCTATCGGAATTTCCTGATTGACAAATCGAAATACTCTTTTTAATCTCCATAACCTAAGTTCACATCTATTCAGATTACTATCAGGAGTTCATTCATGTATCGATTTTTCGGTTTTACCTGACGTGTTGGAAATTGTTCTACCCGGGTTTGGTAGGCACAGGGTCAGGCCGAAAAATCAAATCCTATCCTTTTGTTGTTATCATTTCTAATCTCTTTAGCCTGATTCACCTGCCTTTAAATTTGGTCTGGCTGCTAAAACAGACATAAAAGAGTCGCATATTATTAATACGTGCGTTCATAAAAAATTGAAAAACAGGAGGTTTTGTATGGCGACATTAAAAAACTTTTTTGCAAACCGTTGGGGGATCGTGGGTGTGGGGGCCTTTATTGGAGTCCTTGCCGCGCTCTTGCAGAAATTAGGCAACCCGGGAAACATGGGCATATGCGTAGCCTGCTTTGAGAGGGATATCGCCGGAGCCATAGGGCTTCATCGTGCCGGCGTTGTCCAATACATGCGACCCGAAATAATCGGATTCGTCCTTGGCTCCCTGATTGCCGCTTATATTTTCAAGGAATTCCGTCCCCGTTTAGGCTCGGCTCCTATTGTCAGATTCGTTTTAGGCGCCTTTGCCATGATAGGGGCATTGGTCTTTTTGGGATGCCCGTGGCGGGCCCTTTTACGTCTTGCAGGCGGTGATGGAAACGCGATTTTAGGTTTGGCCGGTCTGATATTCGGTATATGGATCGGGACCCTTTTTTTAAAAAATGGTTATAATTTAGGACGTACTGAGAAGACATATACATCAGCCGGGTGGTTGTTGCCTCTAACCATGTTGGGCTTTTTGGTGTTGATGCTCATCTTCCCTTATGTCAAAGGAGAGGCAAAAAACGGGATCTTGTTTTACAGTCTGAAAGGCCCCGGCTCCATGCATGCGGCGCTTTTAATTTCTCTGGGAGTAGGCCTTGCCATAGGGTTTCTTGCCCAGCGAAGCCGTTTCTGCACAATGGGTGCCTTCAGGGACCTGATACTGTTTAAACAGGCACATCTTTTTACAGGGCTTCTTGCCTTAGTCGTTTTTGCCTTTATAACAAACCTTGTCGTGGGGCAATTTCATCCCGGTTTTGCGAAGCAGCCCGTGGCCCACACCATGCATATATGGAACTTCGGGGGCATGGTGTTGGCCGGGCTGGCCTTTGCCCTGGCCGGAGGATGCCCGGGACGCCAGCTCTTCCTTGCCGGAGAAGGTGATGGTGATGCCGCGGTCTTTGTCCTGGGGATGATAGTCGGGGCCGGCTTTTCCCACAACTTCGGCCTGGCAAGTTCCCCAAAAGGAGTAGGGCCCTACGGTATCGCCGCTGTGATCATCGGGCTTTTGGTCTGCTTATTTATTGGTTTCACCATGAGAAAAAAATAAAGGAGTGATTAAAATGGATTCAGTCGTTGATGCGCGAGGACTTTCATGTCCACAACCCGTCCTGATGACAATGGATGAGATTAAGAGGGTTGACAAAGGGGAGATTTCTATTTTGGTGGATACGGACACCTCAAAAGAGAACGTGAGCCGGGCAGCCGAGAGCCGGGGCTGGATCGTAAAAGACGTCCAACCCGATGGTATTGGTTACCGTGTCACCATTTCAAAGGATTAATCATGTCTTTTTTAAATATTTTTAAACGAAAAGATTCGAAAGCTTCCTCAGGCAGACAGAACAGTGATCGAGGAATACTGGTTTTTGAAAACACCAGCGAGGTGATCCGTGCTGAAAGCGTTCTTGATGAAGAGGGATGGAAGATCCGGGTTATGGGGCCGCCGCCTGAGATACGAAGCGGGTGTGACCTGGTGATCGAGATTCCCCTGATAGAGGAGCTTAATATCCTGAGGACGCTCGAGAAAGCAGGGGTTCAACCCCTGGAAATGGTCCCGGTCAGCAGCCCCCTGCTGCAACCTGTGAATATCTTCCAGAATAAGGACTTCGGCAAATACCTGATGATCCGGGCCGCCAACATGAAACTGACCATCGATAAGGAGACAATGAAGATCGTAAATGTTTCAGGGGGCGGTTGCCCGGATGTTCCCTATTTAGCTCAAGAGATGGTAGGCAAAACCATAGCTGAAGCACCGAGCCCACGGGAAATCGGTCACACGCTTTGTGGTTATGCGCTCCAGTTGGCCTATAAGGAGATGATGCGCAGATGCTCGCAATAGTCGGAACCGTTCCCGATCAAGACTTGCCCATAGTTACCGGGGAAGTCAGCTTGGAAGACAACGAAATCTGTATCCAGGACACAAGGGTTTTTGTCAACCGGGGGACCCCCGCCCTTTTGGCTGCGGCTTTCAAGACATGCGAATTCCTTGATAAAACATCCCCGTTCGGATATCTTGTGGGAGACATAGGCAAGGGCGATGGGAGCAGACGCCTTTATGAATATCTGGCCTTGCATTTTGGGAAAGACGATTTAAGATCAGAAACTGGCACGGCCTTTAACGCCATCGCGTTTCATTATTTGCAGCCTGACGTGGACTGGCACAACCGGGTCCTGCTTGCCGTAGACGAGATGGCACAGCGACCTGTCCTGATTGCTGATGCCGGTTTCATGTATGCGGCCAAGATGAGCGGACAGTCCTCTAAATATGATCTGTTTACCCCTGACGTGGGCGAACTGGCCTTTCTGGCGGATGAAGAGGCCCCCCACCCCTTTTACACCAGGGGATTTATTCTGCATGAAGAAAACCGGACACCCGAGCTGATTGCCAGGGCCTATGAGCACAATAATGCCCCGCGCTACCTGTTGGTCAAAGGAAGACAGGATTATGTGGCCGACAGCCAGGAAATTCAGGCGACCATTGATAGTCCTGTTGAAGAGGCTATGGAAGCCATGGGAGGCACCGGGGATACCCTGACCGGCATTGTTGCCGCCCTTATTGCGGCAGGTATCGAGGTCAAAGAGGCTGCCGTCATTGCCGCGAGGGCAAATCGTTTAGCCGGGCACTATTCAAAACCCACGCCTGCCACGCAGGTTATGGATATCGTTGAGCACATTCCAAGGGCACTGGAAGATATTCTCTGAAAAACGAGGAATTCATGAGCAAATCCGTTTCTGATAAGAAAAAGACCATACATGGAGATATGACGGTTCTGGATGTGGTATCCAAATACAGGCAGGCCGAGGATGTATTCAAAAAGTATGATGAACAGGCCGGTGAATGTATATGCTGCCAGGCCCTTTTCGAGCCCTTAAAGGATGTTGCGAAAAAGTATAAACTTGACCTGGAAAAGCTTATGACCGACCTGGAGTCCGCGGCTCATGGTCTTTGAGCATTTAATAGGTCATTTTTAGCTTGGGCCCTATCCTGCGAATACCGGGCATGTTAACAAATAAAGGGCGTCGTTTCACACTACTCATAATGCTTGTGTTAAAAAAATGTCAACAAGGGCTATAAAATTTCTTAATCAAAAAGGTGTCTCTTTTGAAGTCAAAAAATATCAGCATGAGGAAAAAGGGGCCAGGTTTGCAGCCCAGGCCATGGGTTTTCCGTTAGAAAGAACTATCAAGACATTGGTTGTTGACCTGGGTCACAAGGGTTACATAATGATTCTCATGCCGGGGGACAAAAATATCGACCTGAAAAAGCTGTCTGCGGCCCTTTCAGTGAAAAGGGCGGCAATGGCGGATACTTCAACTGCGGAAAGGCTGACAGGATATTTGGTAGGTGGCATCAGTCCCTTCGGGACAAAGCAGGTCTTGCCGGTGGTTATGGAAGAGTGCCTTTCGGAATATGACCGGGTCGCCATAAATGCGGGTCAAAGAGGGGTCATGTTGGTTATGGCTCCGAAGGACATATTGCTGGCGGTAAAGGGGGATGTGTTAAGTCTTGCCTAAAAAAATACAAACGTATCATTTAAAATGTCATTGCGAGCGAAATGAAGCAATCTCATAAAGAACGAAATTGCCACGCCCTTCGGGCTCACAATGACAATGTAAAAAAAATTGGAGTTTTTGCGTGGGTTGAGTCCATTCAACAACAATCAATTTCAAAGCAACCTAGTCCCGCCAAAAGCGGAATTATATAAAACCGCACGGTGATTTTATAACTGAAAGGAGAAAGACGGTGGCAGACCCAAAAACGCTTCGTCTAACTGAAACCGTTGCAGGTTCGGGCTGAGCATCCAAATTGCCTCCAGGGGACCTGGACAGGGCCTTGTGCGGAATGGAATTCCCAACGGATTCGAACGTGCTCGTGGGACTGGATCACGCTGACGACGCCGGTGTTTACAAAATCTCGGATGATCTCGCCATTATCCAGACCGTAGATTTTTTTACGCCCATTGTGGATGATCCGTACTGGTTCGGGCAGATCGCAGCGGCCAATGCCTTGAGTGATGTCTATGCCATGGGCGGAGTACCTAAAACGGCAATGAATTTAGTGGCATTTCCGCTTAAAGACATGGATATGAGTATCCTGCGTCAGATCATTCAGGGCGGGCTGGATAAGATGAAGGAGGCCGGTGTGGTTCTGGTGGGAGGGCACAGCGTGGAGGACAAGGAATTGAAATACGGTTTGTCCGTCACCGGATTTGTCCATCCGGATCGCATACTGACAAAAAAGGATCTCAAGGTCGGTGATCGACTGATACTCACCAAACCCCTTGGAACCGGAATCATCAACACCGCCGTTAAGGGCGGTCTTGCCTCCGCCGAAATCATAGAAACCGTCACCCGGCTTATGGCAACCCTTAACAGGGATGCGGCACAAATTATGGAAAAATACCCTGTCCATGCCTGTACGGATATCACGGGTTTCGGTCTTCTTGGTCATGTCGCGGAGATGATCATTGACTCTCCATTCGCGATCAGGCTTATAAGCAATAACATACCCATTATACCGCAAACTTTTGATTATGCGGGGATGGGTCTTGTGCCGGCGGGCGCTTACAATAACCGGGAATTTCGTGAATGCATGGTCGACTTTTCCCCTTCCGTTGATCGTCTCATGCAAGATGTCCTATTCGACCCCCAGACATCCGGGGGATTGCTCATTTGTGTGGATAAGGAAAGCGCGGAGAATCTGCTCGCTGAATTGCAAAAAAGCGGAATCAAAGAAGTAGCCATTATTGGAGAGGTAGTGTCCGAACCAGAGGGAAAGATCGTGGTTGATTGATAAACCATTGGTTGTTTGAACATTTTGCTGGAAAATACTTCCCACCCTAAGGGCGGGGCATAATATCCCAGCAAACCGTATTAGCTTGTAACAGAGACGAAAATCCGGGTTATTCAAATACTTGATTTATTCTGAAAAGGGAGAACAAAATCTATGGTTAAGGAAATAGACTGCCGGGGGCTTGCCTGCCCTGCCCCTGTACTGCAGACAAAAGAAGCAATGGAAAAGGATCACCCTGACGTCATAAAGGTGGTGGTGGACAACGAAGCCTCAAAGCAAAACGTCTCCCGCTTTATGGAATCCCAGAACTTTGAAGTATCAGTTAAGAAGGATGGAAACGACTTCCATGTCATCGGTAAGAGGCAAGGGGAAATTATGCATGAAAAGCCTGTTGAAAGGCCTGCAACAGAAAAGAAGAAGATCATGGTAATGGTGGCCAATGATCGTATGGGTCACGGAGATGATGAATTAGGCGAAAAGCTTATGGTGAGTTTCCTGAAAACACTAAAGG
>CAZUHR010000082.1:0-10579 GCA_964620335.1 uncultured Desulfobacteraceae bacterium | reverse complement strand
CATGACGTTTTGTTTCCAGCTCGGTCCTTTCGACTTCCATCTGTACCAAATCCCATAAAAGCCTCGCCCCCCTGTGGCCTATTAGCGAGATTTTTTGAGGCTTTGTCCGGATAATCTCTTCCTTTACTAAGTCCGAGCCTGTCAGTTCTATGATGAAATTTAGTTTTTCCAGTTTGTAAAGATCCTGGAAGTTGTTAGTCGTGAAGATATTGAGGCTTTTGGCATAAACAATTGCCGGCGCATCAGGGTTAATATCCGCTACACCCAAAATATCCATTTTAAGCCTTGAAAGGCGCTCTTTGTCCAGGATTTTCAGGAGGTTATAGCAGGCTTTTCCTCCTCCCACAAAAGCAACATTAAAGGGTATATCGGCCTGTTCACCGCGTACAACCTTTAACAATTTATCCGTTTTGTCCTGAGCCGGCATTTTCAAGGTTACCCTTCCGGTCTTCCATGGTAGGTGGCTGGCACCATTTTACCGGAATTCATACCCTACATGGAGACGTTCGCCAATCGGTCAATCACCTTTTTTTCCATATCCTTGATAATTATTCTTAAAGCGGCACTTTCTTTTATGGGGCCTGAGTTATTCCAACCCTTTTGAAAAGCTTCTTCCTTCTTCTTTCTAAATTGCTCAAGGCTTGTCGCCATAGTTTCCCATGCGAACAATTTTTGAAGGATATGGCGTTCTTCCGAGATCAGGTCTTTTTCCGTGTTGAATGACCGGCCATTTTTTGTTGTGATAATCATACCAATATTTTACGTGCAATTCTTTTTATAGTACAAGAAAAAAAGCCCGGGGGATCATACTGGTATTATCCCGCGGGCTTGATTCCGGCAATTAAACACGTATAGCTTTTTAGAAAAAGTTTTTGGGATGATTGCTGGCCGTGCATTTCCATGATTTCGAGGTTTGCACAAAGGCTCACGGCACAGGGCTCTCATGACGCAAGGCCTTTACCTTACGCCTTACGCCTTGTGCCTTATGCCGAATGATTATACCGAGCCCCGGCAATACTCTCTCCGATCCGCAAAATACTCAAAATTCTTTTTCTGGAAATGTATGTTATTTATACTTGAGGCCTGGGAAGAACACCTGCCATTTCGGCGATCTCCGGCACCCTGTGTTCCCATTCAATTGCCATAAGATGTACGCCTGCAACTCCTTCCATCTCTTTGAATTCTTCGATTTGTTCCACGGCGAACTTGATGCCTTCTGCGGCGACTTTTCCTTTGCCGGCACCCTGCAAACGCTTTATCAAGTTATCAGGAACATCCATTCCGGGTACCTGCTTTGACATATACCGGGCCATACCAACGCTTTTCATGGGTGTTACACCCGCCAGGATGTAGCATTTTTCGTGAAGTCCCATATCAACGGCTCTTTTCATAAACTCCCTGAACTTGGCCATATTGTATATACACTGTGTCTGGATGAAATCAGCTCCGGCAGCGATTTTCTTTGCAAGTCGGTAGACACGAAAATCAAAAGGTTCAGCAAAGGGGTTGCATGCCGCACCGATGAAAAGCTCCGGCGGCACATCAATTTCTTGCCCGTTTAAAAATTTGCCGTCATCCCTCATGGTTTTTGCGGTGTGGATCAATTGCATTGAATCAATATCAAAGACATTTTTTGCCTCGGGGTGGTTGCCGAACTTCTGGTGGTCGCCCGACAGGCAGAGCATATTCCGGATGCCATTCGAATATACACCTAGAATGTCGCTCTGTATTGCCAAGCGATTGCGATCCCGGCATACCATCTGAAAATTGGGCTCAAGACCCTGTTCAAGTAGAATCAACGAAGCAGCCCAGCTTGACATACGGACTACGGCCGTCTGGTTGTCTGTAACATTTACGGCGTCTACATGGCCTTTTAAGTGACCGGCCTTCTCTTTCAGGTGAGCAACGTTTGCTCCCTGCGGAGGGCCGCATTCACCTGTAAACGCGAAATGCCCGGCCTTCAGCACCTTTTCGAGATTGCTTCCTGATTTATATTCGCTCATTTTACCAGTTCCTCCCTGGTCATCATTCTTGGTCCGCCGTCCCGAGCAGTCATCCAGCTCTTAGGTGGCTTGAATTCAAGTAGTTCATCAAGCCGACCCTGTTCCATCATCTTTCTCACAATGATATCCCAGATGCAGTCCACCTCTTTGGATATCTCACATTTTCCATTATTTGATCCACCGCATGGTCCATTGAGCAAGCTCTTGGAGCAACGGGCAATGGGGCATAGTCCGCCGAAGTAATGAACCACACAGGTGCCGCAACCGGCACATCTCTCCGACCATATGCCATGCTCAATAGCTCCGCCCATGAATATGGTATTGACACCGGGAAATACCCTTATTTCAGGATATCGTTCTGAGAGAAATTGCGGCCCAACGCCACAGGCAATAGATATGACGGCATCATAGTCTGCAACAAAGTCCCTTATTTCATCTATGTATTCGGGATCGCACTGGCGTTCCAGAGTATGTTCCCCTACCTCAATTTCTTTGCCGTTTTTCTTTGCGGCAATCCTCAGTGTAGAGGCCAGTATGGCCACTTCCTTTGTGCCGCCCACATTGCAGACCGTTACGCAGCCTTTGCATCCCACGATAAGGATTTTCCTGAGATCCCTGACCATATCCAATATTTCTTTTACGGGTTTTGGTTCGGCGACAATCATTACATGTACCTCGCGCAATATCTATGGTTTTATCATGACATAACCGGTCCTAATTCATTGATCCTGCCCGTCATTGTGTGGGCTACCTCAACAAATTCCTGACCTTTACCTGCAGAGAGATTAAACAACTCTATCCTGTCCGGCTCAATCTCAAGCTCTTCCAATATCTTTTTCACATGTGCTACTCTTTTGGCGGCTTTTGTTATTCCAGTGACATACTGGCAACTGTCCTGCTGGCAGCCTGCCACGTAAACACCGTCCGCTCCTTCTTCAAACGGTTTCAGAAGGTGCAGCACTTCAATGCGGCCGGTACAGGGGACCTGGATTATTTTCACATTGCCCGGCATTGCCTTTTTCATACCGTCGGCCACACCCGCTGCTGCCGAGGCGCAATTGGAGCAGCAAAAGGCTATGATCTGGGGTTTGAAGTCATTCATATTCTATTCTCCCTCAAATTTCATTTTTCAACATTCAACAAAACAGATGGTGCTCCGGTCAGCATCTGGTCACTGCACGTGGACATAACAATAGCCTTCCCGGGACACTCCGCCACGCACATGCCGCATCCCTGGCAGAGCCCGGGATCAATAAAGGCCGCGCCCCTCTCATGATCAATAAATGGGACGTTGAAGGGGCATGTCCTGACGCAGGTGCAGCACACTGCACACTTTTCAGGTATAACCTCGGCCACCTGTCCTCCAACCTGGACAGTGTTTTTTGAGAGTATTTCAAGTGCAATGGCAGAGGCGGCCTTGGCCTGTGTGATACTCTCGGTTGTGTCTTTGGGATAAACCGCAAGGCCGGCCATATAAATTCCTCTGTTCGAGGCATGTACGGGTTTGAGTTTTTCTGGGGATTCTGAGAGGAATCCGTTGTTGTCCAGATTTATCCTGAAAATGTCGGCCAGTTCCCTGTTGTTGGTACCTACGATTGCGGTTTGAAGTGAAACAAAATCGGCTTTCAAAGCAACGGGTCTTTCGAGGATAGGATCATAAACCGTTACGCTCAGCTTGCTCCGATCGTTTTTCGATTTTATTTCGGGTCTATTATCCAGGTCATATCGAATGAAGATAATGCCCTTATCGCGTGCTTCACTGTAGAGGTTTTCCCTTTCCCCGTATGTACGCATTTCCCTGTATAGGACAAAAATCTTCATGTCCGGCTTTTTGTTCTTCAGATCCACCGCGGTTCGGACCGTGAAGGAACAACAGAAGTTACTGCAATGAGGGCAGGCCGGTTCACGGGAACCTACGCACTGTATAAAGACCGCTGAATCGGCGCCTTCTATGGAGGTAGGATTCTTAATCATTTTTTCGCTCAATTCGGACCAGAGATACACATTCTTGTTTTTGCCATACTGATACTCCTCGGGCTTAACAGGATTTCCCCCCGGTGCTAAGACAGTAACGCCGTGCAAGATGTCTCTTGTCTTTCCTTTTTTCTCAACAGTGGTAACAAACCTGCCGGCAAACCCCTTGTTTTGCTTGACTGCAGTTTCAGTCATTACTTTGATATTTTTGTCGCTTCTTACTGAAGATATGAGGTCCTTCAAGTATTTTTGGGCATCATGTCCCTGCCATGTGGCCCTAACATGACGGCCATGCCCTCCCAGTACCTTTTCTTTTTCTATTAATGTAACGGGGTAACCTTCCCTTGAAATGGACAAGGCGCTTTCAAGCCCTGCAACACCGCCCCCGACCACAAGGGCGCGTTTGACGACCGGTATTTCTTTTACAGGCGGCGGGGTAATAAGGGCAGCACGGGCTGCGGCCATCCGGACACGGTCTCTAAGCTGCACTGTTGCGTTTTGGGGATCAATTGCCCTTAGATCCACTGTCTCGTACAGGTAAGGATTCAGACCTGCAATCTTAAGGGCTTCCTCGAGAATGCTTTTGTGCACTACCGGCGTACAACTTGCGAAAACCAGCCTGTTGGTGTTTGTCTCTTTTATCTTTTCAGTGAGCCCGGACAATATTTGTCCCTCAACCCTTGTGGTGGCTGTCACCCCGGGAATTTCCCTTGCCTGGTTTTCCAGATCAGTGCCCAGATCAGGTGACATGCCGGGACATAAGTAGTAGGCAACCAGGATGCTTGGATCTTTTATCCCGGCCTTTTTGGGCCTGGGGTATGCCATAGGTCTGGCAAAGGGTTCGGGCTCCAGTATGCATCCTATTTCAGATACCACGGCAGCGGCCTGGGTAATGGATTCGCTGATATCGAAAGGACCATTTAAACCGCCGCAAACGAATATTCCATGCATGTTTGTGGACACCGGCGTGAAGGGGCCGTTTGAAATGAACTGGTTTTCGTTCAGTTTAACCCCGATTTTTTTTGCTAGCTCAACGGCTTCCCCTGATGGTTTGAGGCCCACGGAAAGGACAACCATGTCAAAGTATTCTTTATGTATCTGTTCGTTCTCACCTGCGTATGCAATCAAAAGGTCATCGCTCCCGGGAACAAGGTCAACAGTGTGAACCCGGCTGCGAATCAGGTTTACGTCCCTTTCAATTGCCGCGTTCAGGTAATCCTCAAAACCCTTTCCATGGGTTCTCATATCCATATAAAAGATGGTCGTCTCAATATTTTCGTCGAAATCTTTAGTGCTTACGGCCTCCTTAAGAGCATACATGCAGCAAACTGAAGAGCAGTATTGTGCGTCACATTTGTTGATATTCCTTGAACCCACGCATTGGAGCCAGGCAATTTTTTCAGGCGTTTTGCCGTCAGAGGGCCTTTTGATAACTCCTCGTTCGGGTCCCAGGGGCTTTTGTCGTTGCTCATACTCCACGCTGGTAATGACGTTGGGGAGGTTCCCATATGCATAGGTGTCAAACACTGCAGGATCAAAGGTCTCAATACCGGCTGCAAGGACAACGACTCCGCATTTAAGGCTTTTCTTCTCATCTCCGTTTTTCAGTGAGATAGTGAAATTCCCGGTGGCGCCGGAGATATCAAGAACGCTTGTATTAAGCATAATGTTAATATTCGGATCCTGCTCACAGGCGGCAATCCTGGGATCCAGCTTGCAGCAGGAGCAAAGCGGATAAACACGGTGAAGATTGGGTATCATACCACCTAGCGAAGGCATACGCTCAACCAGGTGAACTCCATAGCCGGCACCAGCTAGAGAAAGTGCTGCCTGAATGCCTGAAATACCACCTCCTATAATGACTGCAGAGCCTTTAGGTTTATCTTGACCCATAACAACTGTCTCCTATTTTTTTAGCGTTTAGCAACTTCCTGAGGTTTTACTTGGGTGATTGGGAAAAGAATAGCTGAACCTGGAACTACTGAGGCATTTTTTCGCTTTTGAGGCATGGCTACTCAAATTACCCTTGTAAATGACGTTACATGACACAACACTGTTTTTCTGTCAAGAAAAAATACTGGATAAATGTTATAGATCTCTGTTATAAAAAACAGTCGTAGACCTTATTACCAGTTGATGATTTGTGTAAATTTTTGGCCAAATCTTTAGGGTTCATCCGGCAAATGAGTACGGGGAAGCTGTTCAGATATGAAGTTGGCAGATGGGAAGGTTGAAGCAGTCTTTTCTTCGATTCCGAGCTTCTCGGCCTGGTGATTTCAGGCAGTTATGGGCGGGTGAAGCCTCCCCCCTCCGCTGTTCTCCTTTGCTCCTTCGGAGCGTCGGAGCCAGGGGGTCCCCCATCCCATAACAGCCTGAAATCACGAAGGCCTTCCAGCAGTCACTACGAAAAGACCGCTTCAGCCTTCAACCTCGCAATCATGTGTTGTCTTGAGGCGTACTCATTAACCGGATGGACCTTCTTTAAGGACAGCGGTGTGGTTGTTAGGCCGGCAAACTGATATGGCGAAAAATTGTTGCTGGAATTGTAAGTACTACGTTGTGAGGGGTGATAATGAACCGGCTATTTTAGGCGGTGCAACCTCTAACGTCTGTATCTTCAGTAACGAGGATGAAGACAGTGAAGATCTCCTGGAGCGGGTAAGGAACTGGGAAAAAAGGGCTTTTCCCACTCCACCGGGCTACGTGTGCCGTCACTATAAGGAAAGGTTCTATTGATATGGCTGCACAGAGGACTACAAGAATCACCTAGTCATTTAAAAGTAACACAAAATGAGTACCCAAACCGAAATTGTCTTTTAATAACTGCAAGTAGGGGGAATATAGATGCCCATCTACGAATACCAGTGCCGGTTCTGCGACAAGAAGTTTCAGAGCCTCGTAATGAAGAAAGAGGAAGAAAAGGAATTGTCCTGCCCCGAGTGCAGGAGTCGTGATCTGAAGAGGCTCATTTCCAGGGTTGTCTACCACGTATCAGAGGGTGATCGCCTCGCGAATTTTGATCCTGATGTCAGTAAGGGTGACAGTTTTTATAGAGACAGCCGCAACATCGGACTTGCTGCAAAGAAAAGGGCGCAACAATTGGGTGCGGACCTTGGGAGTGGTTTTGAAGAAAAATTGGAGAAACTGAGAACAGATCCCGGCAGTGTTATTAGGGATGCTGAATAGGTAGCAAGGCCCAGGGAATCAGGAACAAGGCTCAAGGATTATTCCTTAAAACAAAAACAGTTCTGGTCGTTTTCAGATTTGAAATCTCCATTGGAAGGATGCCATGCGTCGAGAGGGAGAGGTCGTTCTGATCTATTTTAATGAACAACCGGGCGTTTTTGCCCGCATAGAGGCAATTGAAGCCGATATCAAAAAGGACTGGTATCGTATCACACTATTGCTGCTTACTTTACCAGTAAAGCCAGTAAACTGGATACTTCGGGAATCATATATTGATGGTGAATCTTTCACCATGGACGGGAAGCCAGTGAGACTTGAAGAGGTCAAACGGATTTCATTAAAATATGATTCAGAAGAGAGCTTCAGTCATGAGGCAAATAAGGGCCCGACCGGGTCGGGCAGGGTAATTCCCTTTAAAAAAACTAAAGAAACGAACAAATAAAAATGGGAAAACCGGAAATATTCTTCATACGCCTTGCGCTTTCCATCATATTTGCATTTTTTCTAAGCCGATTCTTTTTTCAGAACATGCCCATGACCAAGGTATTAGGGCTGGCCATCATCATGCTGGGTCTGGCCTATGTACTGGATTTTTTCAGAAAGCGAAATTCAAATAAAGAGGAAGATTATGGAGACTAAAAAGCATGTCTATTCATTTGAAGATGGTGATGGGAAGGATAAAAGGCTTCTTGGAGGAAAGGGCGCCAATCTATGTGAAATGACTCAGATCGGGCTGCCTGTGCCCCCGGGTTTTGTGGTTACTACCGAGGCTTGCCTGGCCTACCTGGAACAGAAAAAAGGGAGATTGCAACCGGGCCTGGTGGAAGAGACCAGGGCGGCCATGGCGGATCTGGAAAAGAAGACCGGAAAGGGATTCGGTGAACCCAATAACCCGTTGCTGGTATCTGTAAGATCGGGAGCTGCTATCTCCATGCCGGGAATGATGGATACTATCTTGAACCTGGGACTTAATGATGAAACTGTTGTTGGTCTCTATCGTCTGACAAAAAATGAAAGATTCGTCTATGATGCCTATCGCCGCCTGATCCAGCTTTTCGGTTCGGTAAGCCTTGGCATGAAAGACGAAGGTTTTGATATTATATTCAATAATATAAAGAAAAAATATAAAGCAGAAGATGATGTCAGACTCGATGCAAAAGCGCTTAGAGAGACCTGCACTGAGTTCCTGAACCTGGTTGAGAAAAAGACGGGCAGGCCTTTTCCACAAGACCCCTATGTGCAATTGGAGATGGCCATTGAGGCGGTCTTTAAATCATGGATGGGAAAACGGGCTGTGGATTACAGGAGGGAATTCGAGATAACCCCTGATATGGCCAATGGCACGGCCGTCAACGTATGCACAATGGTCTTTGGAAATATGGGAAATGACAGTGCGACCGGAGTGGCCTTTACCAGGGACCCGGCTACAGGTGAAAATCGCCTGTTTGGGGAGTACATGATCAATGCACAGGGCGAGGATGTTGTGGCCGGTATCAGAACCCCGAAACCTATTAGGCAACTCAGAAAAGAGATGCCAAAGGTCTATCCTGAACTGGAAACCCTGCGACACACACTTGAGGATCATTACTGTGAGGTCCAGGATTTTGAGTTCACTATTGAAAAGAAAAAATTATACTGCCTTCAGACGAGAAATGCCAAGATGAATGCCTCGGCCTTTATCAAGACCTCGATTGATATGGTAAACGAGGGCCTTCTATCGGAAGAAGCGGCTATCCTTCGAATCCAGCCGGATATGTTAGCCCAACTCCTCCACCCGCATCTGGATCCTGATGCCAAGGTTGATGTCCTGGCTAATGGACTTCCGGCCTCCCCAGGTGCTGCGTCTGGAAAGATGGTGTTTGATGCTGACAGGGCTGAAAGCAGGGCAAAGCTGGGTGAAAAGGTGATACTGGTTCGTGAAGAAACCAAACCGGATGACATTCATGGTTTTTTTGCCGCACAGGGAATACTCACAAGCCGGGGCGGCAGGACTTCCCATGCCGCTGTTGTGGCAAGAAGCATGGGCAGACCCTGTGTTTCCGGGTGCGAGGAGATTGTCATTAACAGCCAAGCGAGGGAGGCGGTAATTTCAGGGGTGACCTTAAGAGAAGGAGATATCATCACAATAGATGGAAGCACAGGTAATGTTTATCAGGGTCAGGTGCCCACTATCGAACCGGAGTTTGTTGAGGACCTGTTAGTCCTGCTGGAGTGGGCGGATGATATTGGCGAAATTGAGGTTATGGCTAACGCGGATACCCCTGAGTCTGTTACAAAAGCGAGAAAATACGGTGCAATGGGTATAGGATTGTGCCGAACCGAGAGGATGTTCAATCAGGCGGAGAGGCTACCCGTTGTTCAGGAGATGATCCTGGCGGATAAAAACGACGAAAGAGAGGCTGCCCTTGATCGTCTTCTCCCTTTCCAGAGAGAAGATTTCAAAGAAATATTCCAGATCATGGATGGTTTTCCGGTGACTATCCGCCTTCTGGACCCGCCGATACACGAATTCTTGCCATCTGCCGAGGAATTAGTCGAGGAGATTGATCACCTTAGAGAGTTGAGACAGACAGTTGAGGGTATGGGTGATCTTCCAGACACCTTGAAAATGCTGGATCCTAAACTCCATGAGCGCTATTCGACAAACCTTGAGATGATTATCCAGGGTTTGGAGGAACTTAAGAACAAACATCTGGCCAAACCCCTTATTGAAGCCAAGGAAAATATGCTGAAAAAGGTAAGAACCTTGGCAGAGACCAATCCAATGCTGGGCCACCGAGGCGTTCGGCTGGGAATAACATACCCTGAGATCTATGCCATGCAAATCAGGGCTATCCTTGAGGCCGCTGCTGAACACATCCGGGACGGCGGAAAAATTGCACCCGAAATTATGGTTCCTCAGGTGTGTACGTTAGAGGAGTTAAAGTGGGTTCATGGATATGTTACAAAAATTCACAAGGCCGTAGAAAAAAAATTCAAGATCAAGGTGCCTTATAAATTCGGAACCATGGTAGAAGTTGTAAGGGCATGTATGAGGGCAGGCCGTTTGGCGGAATTAGCCGAATTCATATCCTTTGGGACAAATGATCTGACCCAGGCTACCTTTTCGTTTTCCAGGGAAGATGCGGAGAATAAATTTTTGCCTCTTTACAAAGAGCGGGGCATACTCCAGCACAATCCATTTGAAGTCCTGGATATAAAAGGAGTAGGACGGCTGATGATGATCACGATCGAGTGGGCAAGAAAGACCAGAAAGGATATGAAGGTGGGGATATGCGGTGAGCAGGGGGGACATCCAGATGCCATAAGGTTCTGCCATCATATCGAGGTTAGCTACGTTTCCTGCTCTCCGCCCAGGGTTCCCATAGCCAGGTTAGCTGCTGCCCATGCCAAGCTGAAGGAGGCAGAGTACGTTT
>CAZUHR010000081.1:0-10587 GCA_964620335.1 uncultured Desulfobacteraceae bacterium | reverse complement strand
AAACAGGAGGCCGATGATACGTGCCGCAAATACCGGATTTAGCGCTTTCATTGGGCCCGAGGGCAAAATCATTGAATTGAGTTCTCTCTTCGAGGAAGAAGTCTTGAAGGCGTCCATTGGCATATCCAATTCTCCTCTGACATTCTATGCCCGCTTCGGAGATCTTTTCGCCTTCTCCCTTCTCGCTATTTCTTTAATTAGAATCCTATCGCGTCTGTGGTATAATTGGATTGTACGCAGGTGATATTCACCTATTTTTAATTATTATTGATTGACTATTAATGATTTGGATCTAGATTTAACAAAAACAATCACATAAGACAAATAGAACAGGAGGATTAAGATGAACCAGGAGCTCATAGAAAAAATCGACCATATTGCTAATCAGTTGGATGACCTGCGAGGTCATCTTTGACCTGGACAAAAGACAGAAAGAGCTTGAAAATATTGAAAAAATAATGTCAAAAGCCGATTTCTGGCAGAAGCCTCAGGAAGAAACTTCCCGGATAAGTCAGCAGCGTGCATCACTGGAGGAAAAAATCGACAAATGGCAAAATCTTCACAAGGATACCGAGGATGCAAGAATCCTTGCTGAAATGGCCATCGAGGAGGATGACAAGGCTACTCTAGACGAAGTGGAAAACGACATAAATCGCCTTCAAAAAGAGATTAAAGGACTCGAATTTCGCCTCCTCCTTGGAGACCCCGACGACATGCGAAACGCAATTGTGGCTATTAATGCCGGAGCCGGGGGCACAGAGGCCCAGGACTGGGTAGAAATGCTCTTCAGGATGTTCACCCGATGGAGCGAAGATAAGGGCATGCAGCTCCAGGTAATAGATTATCTCCCCGGAGATGAAGCAGGCATTAAGAACGTGACATTCACAATAGCAGGGAAGTACGCTTACGGGTATCTGAAGTCAGAACATGGTATTCATCGCATGGTGAGGATTTCGCCCTTTGATGCCACCGGGAGAAGGCACACCTCTTTTGCCTCTGTCTCTGTCATTCCCGAGGTGGATACGGACATAAAAATCGAAATCGATGAAAAAGACCTTCGTATTGATACATACAGAGCGAGCGGACCCGGAGGCCAGCATGTGAATAAGACCAGTTCCGCTGTCAGGATCACACATCTCCCAACCGGAACCGTTGCACAGTGTCAAAACGAAAAATCCCAGCATCGCAATAAGGAGATAGCCATGAAGGTATTAAAGGCCAAGCTCTATGAAGCTGAGAAAGGAAAACTGGAACAGAAGAAACAACAGGAGCATCAGTTCCAAAAAGACATAGCATGGGGTAGCCAGATAAGGTCTTATGTGTTTAACCCGTATAGGATGGCCAAAGATCACCGGACCAATGTAGAGATAGGTGATGTCGAAAGGGTCATGGATGGAGGTATTGATCTGTTTATTGATGCATATCTAAGGATGAAGAAGTAAAAAATCCCCACCCCAAGAGGCTGGGTCGGTCATTGCGAGGAGCCCCAGGCGACAAAGCAATCTCGTAACACGTCGAAATTAAAGGGATTGCCGCGCTCCCTTTGGTCGCTCGCAATGACCGGGAGGGATTACGACCCAGCCCCCTAAGGGAGGGGCTTTATTGTCCAGTAAGCTTCCATCTCATTATCCGCCCGTGTAAGCGCGATCAATACTTTTGATATATTCGGTTATGCCCATAACGATACCTTCCGCTACTCTTTCCTGATACTTTTTACTGACTAATCTCTTCCGTTCCGTAGCATTGGTTACAAAGCCGGTCTCAACAAGAATAGCAGGCATCTGGGCGCCAATCAACACATAGAAAGGCGCCTGTTTCACTCCCAGATCCTTGACATTGCTGTATCCCTTGCTTGTCTGGGACATCATTCCTTTTTGCACCTCATGAGCCAGCCGGCTTGATTCATGTATCTTTGTATTCAGCATAAGGTCGTTGAGAATCGTCTGTAGATCGCTGATATTCTTTTCAGACGTTGCATTTTCCCTTGCCGCCACCATCACGGCCCTTCTATCGGTCGCCATGTTCAGGAAATAGGTCTCCAACCCCCGAATCTTTTTGCTCCTGTGGGCATTGATATGCAGAGAGATGAATAGATCGGCCTTTTTCATATTCGCAACAGCCGTTCTGCGCTCAAGGGGGATAAAAACATCATCGGTTCTTGTAAGCAGAACTTCGCATCCGATTTTTTTCTCTATTTTCTCCGAGAGGATCTTGGCCATGCTCAAAACAATATTTTTTTCCTTAATACCTCCGCTCGCAAAACAGCCGGGATCTTTGCCGCCGTGACCGGGGTCAATAACTATTCTTTTGACATTTAGGCCGAGCTGCCTCGCAAGCGATACTGTTCGATCAGGAACTTCGGACTTTCTAATCCCCTTCCTTGCAGGCCTTTTTTTCACAGCAAGCTCGGTTTTGTCCTCAGGACCCTTTTCTACCTGCCTCCTGACATCCACCACGATACGGAAGGGATCATGAAGATGAAAAACATTATACCCTTCAATGCTTTCTATATCCAGCACAACCCGCACCGTATCTTTGGTGTACTGACCCGCCCTTGCCATTTGCAGCAGGCCATCCTTGATCGCAATGGGTGTGTCAATCTGCGAAGTCACATGGGATTTCTTGAGATCCAGATAAATCCTGCGCGGTTTTTTGTGATCAGGATCCGCCTTAAGAAGGTTATGCTCATATTTAACGGGCCCTGTCAGGTCAACCACTACCCGCGTATAGGTAGGAGTTGACCAGTACCTGATATCCTCTACAGGAGTTAAACCGGATTCCAAGGTAACGCTATCCTTCTTTGCCTTATCATCCTCTCTCTTTCTCAGGGTTACGGCAAGTTCGTCCAGCATTTTCCTGGCCTTTTGCTTCATGTCGCCCGACGGGAACTTTATGTCCACCTTTAAAAATTCAACATATGCCTGGGTATAGTCTTTCTTGTATGATTTATAGATATCACCAATTCGGTATTGGGCGTCATCCGCCAGGCGATGATCCTTGTAACCTTCCACTATTTGCCTATATATTCTGATCGCCTCATCCAGATCTTTCGATCTCCTGGAGTATTTATAAAGCCCCGTATAAAGCACTCCCGAGCGATAGAGTGCCCAAGGCGCCTGATCACTCTCGGGGTAGCGGGAATAAACCTTTTTATAAGCTCGAAGACATCTATCCCAGTAACGTCGATATTTTTTCTTCTTCGCCGATTTGGATAGTTCCTTACGGCATTGGTCTGCTTCTTCCAGTAGTTCTGCCTGCTTTTTGGATCCATCGCTCAGGGCCTCGTGTTTTTTAACGGTACAGGATAGCTTGGCGAGCATCTTCCTGGCCTTTGGCAGCATGTCACCCGAAGGGAATTTTTCCACCTTTATAAATTCCTCGCAGGCCTTGGCGTTATCCTTTTTTTGTTCATAGAATATCTTACCGATCAGATATTGGCCGTCGTCTGCCAGGCGATGGTCCTCGTATCCATCCGCCAATTTGCGAAATATGCTGATGGCTTCATCAAGATCCTTTGATCTCACGGAATATTTGTAGAGCTCCATATAGAGCCTTCCGGAATGATACAGCGCCCAGGGAGCCTCACCGCTTTGGGGATAACGCGAGTAAATGTTTTTGTAGGCACTAAGACATCTATCCCAGTAACGTCGATATTTTTTCTTCTTCGCCGATTCGTACAGGGTCTTTCGGCACTCGTCCGCCTCCTTAAGAAGCCTTACCGATTCTCCGGAAGCCGGACAAGGGGCTTCAAAGGCACACATGAAAAATGGTGCAAGAATAATTACCGTTAAAAAATATCCCAGCTTCCTTCTCATTCTTGTAGAATTAATTACCTTCCTCTTTTCTTTGTTTTTCTGTTCCGCTTTCACGTGTCGGCGTCCACATGTTCCTTTAATCTGTCAAGCTCTATCAAGGCTTCCAGAGGGGTCATGGAGGAGATATCCAAGCCTCTGATCCATTCAATTAGTTTTCTATCAGGGAATCCGAAAAGGCCAAGTTGGACAATGTTCCCATCATCCTTTTCAGGTGAAGTATGCGCAAGACGAGGCCTTCCAACCTCATCAAGTTCGGCTCTTTCCATGTTGTTCAGGATCTCTTTGGCCCTCATAATAACCCTCTCGGGCAAACCTGCAATTTGAGCTACCTGTATACCGTAACTTCTGCTTGTGCCTCCCGGGACAATCTTCCTCAAAAAAATAATCTGATCATTCCACTCCCTGACCGCTATATTGAAATTTTTTGCCCTTTGTTTAGTAGCCACCAGTTCAGTAAGTTCATGATAATGTGTGGCAAAAAGGGTCCGTATACCCTTTCCTTCCATGTCGTGCAAGGACTCTGCCACGGCCCATGCAATGCTCAAACCATCATATGTGCTTGTGCCGCGCCCGATTTCGTCCAGAATAACCAGGCTCCTTGGTGTCGCATGCCTCAGGATATTGGCGGTTTCATTCATTTCCACCATAAATGTGCTCTGCCCTCTGGTCAAATCATCTGAAGCACCAACCCTTGTAAATATACGATCCACGATACCTATTATCGCCTTTGAAGCAGGAACGAAGCTCCCCATCTGTGCCATCAATACTGTAAGGGCAGTCTGTCTGAGGATGGTGGACTTGCCTGCCATATTCGGCCCGGTGATAATTAACATCTGCTGCTCCTCAGAATCAAGGCGAATGTCGTTAGGCACAAAATCCTCATCCTTTACTGTCTGCTCTATAACGGGATGCCGTCCATCTACAATGTCTATACCGGTACTATCATTTACTTCCGGACAGGTGTAATTATTTTTTTCGGCGGTCTCGGCCAGGCCAGAAATAACATCCATCTGTGCTACGAGTTCTGCAGTTTCCTTAATACGTTGATTTTCCAAAGCTATCTTATTGCGCAACCCATCGAAAATTTCAAATTCCAGTTCCACGCGCTTCTCTTCAGCTCCCAACACCTGCTCTTCCATTGTCTTTAAGGATTCAGTGATATAACGCTCCCCGTTAACCAGCGTCTGCTTTCTGATGTAGTCTTCTGGCACAAGATGCAGGTTCGCCTTAGAGACCTCTATATAGTATCCAAAGACCCGATTGAAACCCACCTTCAGGCTCGATATCCCGCTTCTTTTCTGTTCCGAAGCCGCAAATTCAGCCATCCAGCTCTTTCCATCCCGACTGAGAGAGATAAGACCGTCCAGTTCCTCATTATACCCCTCTTTGATAATGCCACCATCTTTGATAGACACAGGTGGATCTTCACAAATGGACTCATCTATCCAACCAGCTATATCCTGGAGAGTATCCAGCTTTGTCGCAATCTCCGACAAAAGTTCGCTTGTTGAACCCGTTAACCTCTTCCTAATGATCGGAAGTCTTAAAATCGAGGATTTAAGTGATATGAGATCTCTTGCGTTAGCCCTTCCCAGGGCAATGCGCCCGTTCAACCGCTCAATATCATAGATCTCTTCCAGTTCCTTTCTGATCTCCTCCTTTAAAACAGGGGCGTCCTTGAAACAGGCAACTGCTGCCAGCCGCTTCCGGATTGGATCAACGTTAATGATGGGGTATGTAATCCATTTCTTTAGGAGCCTGCTGCCCATAGGGGTCACGGTTCTGTCAAGGATCTGAAACAACGACCCCTTCAAAGATTGCCGACGCATGGTTTTTAAAAGTTCTAGGTGGGAACAGGTAGACTCATCAAGAAACATGAAATCTCCGATGTGGTAGCTTATTATTTCCCTGATATGTGAAGGGAAACCTTTCTGGGTATCCTCGAGATAATTAACAAGCGCCCCTGCGGCAATAATTCCCTGCTCCATATCCTGGCAACCAAACGCGTCTAAAGACTTGACTCCTAATTGTACCTTAAGCGCTCTTTCTGCTGTCCGGGGTTCAAAAAAATCTTTTCCCAACTTCTCCAGTCGGTATTTAGATAGCCCTGTTTGCCCTGATAAATGTCCTTCTTCGGAGATTAAAAGTTCGGCCGGATCTATCCTGCTTAGTTCATCCAAAAGTTCGCCAAATGAACCAACCTCCGTGACCTTGAATTCCCCGGTCGAAACATCCAGGTGCGCTAATCCGTATTTTTCATCCTTGGCTGCTACAAACCCTCCGGATATTGCTGCCATGTAGAGGTTGCTTCTATCATCAACATCTCCTTCATCCACGATCGAGCCGGGAGTCACAACCCTTATTATTTCTCTTTTTACAATTCCTTTACTCGATTTTGGGTCTTCAGCCTGCTCACAAATGGCGACCTTCCTACCACTGTCCACAAGCCTTGCGACATAAGACTTTGAAGAGTGATGGGGAACACCACACATGGGAACCTTCTCTCCGTTGTATGTTCCACGGCTTGTTAGGGTAATACCAAGAATTCTAGACGCGGTACGCGCGTCATCAAAAAACATCTCGTAGAAATCACCCATGCGGAAAAATAAAATGGCATCAGGGTATTCGCCCTTGATGCCCATATACTGCCTGAGCATGGGTGTCAACGATGACATACTATTCCTCTTCTACGCCTCCGGTTAATCTCGGCAACTGGCCTTCAGATCCAGGGGTTGAAGCTGACGGGGTTCCGAAAGAATCAATCAAGCCGATTGTATCCCACCTCCTGCATTGCGGGCATTGCCACTGTAGTTCTTTTGCCTGGAACCCACACTGGGAACACTGAAATTCCAAATAGGGTACGTCTAAATGCTCTACTAATTCCCTGTAATCCATTAATGCTTCTTTTTCTCTCCCATGACTGAGAAGTATCTCTCCTTTTAATTTCCTCGCCTTTAAAAAATACGGATCGAATTCCAGTGCACTGGCTAACTCTCTCAGTGCGCCTTCAATATCATTTTTGTTATAAAGATAACGGGCTAGTGCCACATGAGTAAAGGCATCGGAATTTGATTGCGCACATTCCTTTAAAAATTCCTCAACAGGCTTCAGATCCTTCATTTTTGAATAGGCTCCTTCAAGGCGCCTATAGGCAAGAAAAGTAAACTGCGGGGCAACTTGAGCACCCCTTTTCCATGTAGAAATTGCCTTTTTGTATTCCCTTTTGCTGAAGTAAAGATCTCCTAAATGCAGGTAGGCGTCAATACACCCCTTGTGAGTTGATATCGCTTTTGTAAAATAAGAGACAGCCTTCCCCGGGTTCCTCTCCTTCTGGTAAACCTTCCCTATCTCAACAAGATGATGTGCCAGGATGTGCCTGTTATCACCTCCGGACAACTGAGAAATCCTTTTTCGTGTCCGGTATGCATTTTCCCAATCCTTAGACTCCTCGTAAATCTTTTCAATCTCAATATGAGTCTGCACATTTCCTTGATCCTTTTGTGCAACTTTCAAAAAGGTTTCCAGTGCCCGGTTAAGAAAACCACCTTTGCGGTAATCCAGGCCCAGATCGAAAAGGGCCCTGAGCTTCATTTGCTCAGCAATGTTTGGCCTCAGGATAATATTCTGACGGATCCTGATAGCCCTGTCTATATCACCTTTGGATCGATAAAGATTACCAAGAGCCATGTAGGTTTCTATTGTATCCGAGTTAACCTGTACTGACTTGGTAAATTCTTCGATAGCATGGTCGTGATCATTGGAAAGAATATAATGTATCCCCTTGAAAAAGGCGGCTTCTCCCTCATTGGGGATTGATTTGGCACTTTCATTTCTGCTGTGTCGTTTCCACACCCCTATAACCAACCCAAGCCCAAACGCAATAACAGCGTATAGAAGAAGCTGCAGGTTTCCTGTTTCAAGGAACCATTGCCAAAGAGATGCCCGCACCGAACTTCTCCTCTATTAGTATTTGCTATGTACTTCAGGAAAAATACTTTTTGAGTCGCACCAAGTCCTATGAGGAGCAGGAAATCTAATATTGTGCCCGCAGTCTATTCTGTGTCAATATTTTCGGTCGTTACGGGCAGATTTCTTAAAGAATTGAGCTCCTTGTCCTTTTCCTTGGCCTCATTCAAAAGTGACCTTATCTGCTTCTTGAGACGGAAACGCTCTGTCATTCCATAAGATCCGGAAAATATAACACCTATAAAAAAAGTGATAATGGCTACTAGAGACAGAGGTATCCCAGGGGTTCTACCGTCCCAAAACATAAAATTTGCCCTAAAACTTACTTTTATCGCCAAGGCTTCATAGTTCTGAACAACTATAATAACGACAACCAACAAAACCAACAGAATAAATATCCATCTTAGATGTTTCATCAATCACCTCCGCGTCCAGATTTGAGTTAAAGCCTTTGAAAATGGGGCAGGAGTTTTTGATAGGTCTTCTCGATGTGTTCGGGAATCACCCTCACTTCCCCAAAGACGGTCATGTAATTTGTGTCGCCATTCCATCTGGGAACAATATGAAAATGCACGTGCTCCTCCACGCCTGCCCCTGCAACTCTGCCAAGGTTCAATCCCACATTAAACCCCTCGGGACCTATTTCTTTCTTCAAAATCGCAATGGATCTTCGAACCATAGTCAAAAGATCCAGCATCTCCTCATCTGAGAGAAACCCCAAATCCGGCCCATGTCTGACTGGTGCCACCAACAGGTGTCCGTTGATATAGGGAAAACGGTTCATCACGACCATGCTCATAGACCCTACATACAAAATCAACCTTGCTTCATCCTGGCTTCGGTCATCTCCCGGGCAAAATATACATTCACCCCTTTCCTGGTCGGTAAGAATATATTCCATCCTCCATGGAGCCCAAAGTACCTTCATAGCTTTTCCTTATATCCTTATTATCTCACCATGAATCATATCGCCTAGTTCTAAAATACCTATGGTATGCATCCCATTGGAACTGAAACCGGTCGCCGTACCCGGATTGAAAATCAGTACACCATCCTTCATATGATTGACCGCGTGGTGGGAATGACCGTAAACAATTATATCTACATCCCTAAATTCAGGCCTGATGCGGTCCTCAAGACCCGCTGATGGGCCCCATCCGTGAGTAATCCCCAGGCGATATGGCCCCAGCTCTATAATCTTTTTGGCGGGAAGTAACTCCTTTATCTCAGCGGGGTCCATGTTTCCATACACCCCATGGAAATCCTTTCTGCTCAAAAAATCCACAACATCTGTTGATACATGGTCGCCGGCATGCAAAAGCATGTCCTTGTCGGCCAAATAATTATCGTAGATTTTCCTGAATTCTCTGGTCACCTTGTGGAGGTGTGTATCCGAAATGACCCCAATCTTGATTTTCATAACCCGATAACCGCCCGCTCAAATAACTGGATTTTATCAGGGAAGTATACCAACCTCATGAGAAAAGACAAGCCATAATGTTGTCGGCCTTCCAAAAGCCGCCGTCACGTTTGAATATCTTCACTCACATCAGATATTTTTGATGATGCCTTATGGTGTGGATCAGGATCTTCAAAATCAATTGACTGTAACGGCTCTCTTTTATATTTGAGAGAATACGCCTGTTCATGTAAAATAAAAAATTCAGCCGGAAAAATGAGGTGAAACAATGCCCATCTATGAATTCTATTGCCCTGAATGCAACACGATTTTCAATTTCTTCTCCAGGTCTGTAAATACCGAGAAGAGACCTAAGTGCCCAAAATGTCAAAAAATCAGACTTGAGAGACGCATGTCAGTCTTTTCCACTTCTCGAAACAAGGGAGAGAAAGAAGATACGCCAATTCCTGCCCTGGATGAAACCAAAATGGAAAAGGCTATGAATCTCCTTGCAAAAGAGGCCGAACATGTGAATGAAGATGACCCGAGGCAGGCCGCGGATCTGATGCGCAAATTGACAGATATGACCGGACTGAGCCTGGGTCCCGGCATGGAGGAAGCCCTTGCGAGGATGGAGGCCGGAGAAGACCCCGAAAAAATTGAAGCTGAAATGGGTGATATCCTCGAGGGAGAGGAGCCCTTTGACCTCAAGAAAAAATCAATGAAAACCGAGAAATATCGACCCCCCAAAGTGGACGAGAAACTCTATGATCTGTGACTTTGTCTACCTGTGACCTCAGCGTAGAGCAATTAAACCTTTATAGGCACTTTAGCTCACTTTAATTTACTTTAGACGCTTATTCATTATAGTTTCACCAATTCAATATCCCCCCACGTGGCCATCCTGTCATCCACGATAAGTACGCCCCCAATGATTCCTTTTACCCTATTTGACCATTCACCGACCTTTTCAAGATCCGACTTTTGCATGATCCTGTTCCCTACAGCGGTTGCAGCACCATCCGCGAGCGCCCCTGAAGAAGAAAGAATACAGGCCACGTCCGCAATTCCCATACTCAGGGAATGACCCACCGTAGCAGATGAAGTACAAACCCCCAAAGGCATCTGCCGTTCCGGGATCAGTAAACCGAATTTCTCGTTTAATGGTGAGTTACCGGCAAGAATCGCAACCGTCACAGGCCGGCCGGCCCTGATAAAAATATCACCCCCGTTTTCGACAATCACCTGTCCTGTAAACTCCATAAGCCCATCAGCCACATACTGGGCGATAGCCCCTGCCACCGATGCCATGGGGCCAACGCCAAGATCTCTTGTCACGCCAATCATCTCTTTTACCATGGAAGGCGCATAAGGATCATCCGGCCAGGGCGAGAGTGAGGTAGCAAA
>CAZUHR010000080.1:0-10604 GCA_964620335.1 uncultured Desulfobacteraceae bacterium | reverse complement strand
GCTCGAACAGCGGGTCCCCTTTTTGCAAAAAGGACTTTACCAGCATCTTTGCCTTGCCGGGAGTGACCTGGTGATAAAAGATCGGCGGGAATCCAGGGTTATCTATGATAGCCACCGGCTCCGCATAGCAGTGTCCTATGCATCCGACAGCATGTATTCTGGCTGCAATCTTTTGTTCAGCGAGAATTTCCTCAAAGGCGTTTTTAGTATCAATTGCCCCTGAGGCAATGCCGCAGGTAGCCATGCCAATGTGAATTTTTGGAATGGCGGCTTCATTGAAGTCTTTTTGACGCCTCTTCGCCTCTTCATAAATGACGGAGAACAACTGATCCAGGTTTTCATTGCTGGTCGGATTCATGTTCCTGTTTTCTTCTTTCCTCTTTTTCTTTTTCAATCTTAAAACCCAGCATAAGTCCTTCCACTTTGCTGGGGGCTACATGTCCATGCGTAGTTTCATTAACAACAACAACAGGTGCCAGGGCGCAGCAACCTACACAGGCTACTCGCTCGAGACTGAATTCCCTGTCGGGAGTTGTTTCACCATGGGTAATTTCAAGTTTTCGTTCAAAGTTTTCAAGGATAATACCGCCGCCTCTGATATGGCAAGCGGTACCCAGACACACCTTAATGTGGTGTTTACCCGGTGGGTGAAATCGAAACTGGTTGTAAAATGTAGCAACGCCATAAACCTCGCAGGTGGGAATGCCAAGGTATTCAGCAACCATTTTTATTGCTTCAGGTGCTACATAGGCATGGTTTTCCTGGATCATCTGTAGGATTGGTATGAGGCTGCCCCTTTCTTTGTCAAATGCAAGAAGTCTGGACGCGATGTCTTGCAGCATCGCTTCTTCTTGCGCCTTGATCTCCTCATCCATAGCGAATTCCTAACAGTTAGTGAACCGAACTTGGCTTGGAAGTATTCATTTCTCTGCCAGAACTATATTTTTTCCATTGCGCCGTATACTCCCTCTATCCTGTCTCGAAGTAGGAAGCACAGCCTTTCCAAAACCTTAAATCCAAGTTCGGCGTTATCGAGCATCATGTTTCTCAAATCAGAGCCTCTCATGGTCACGATCTTTGTCGGTTTTTGACAGGTGGCAGACGACATTAGTTTATGGGCTTCACCCAGAAGGGTGGACCAGCAACCAAAAACCCTACCCTTGCCAAGGATACCGATGACAACATTACCCTTGCCCTTGCCCAGGTCCATAACTCTTTCCAGGAATACATGCCCTTCCGCAATGATATGAAGATGCTCTCCAAAGTCGCCCTGGCGAAAGATGTATGTTCCGGGTTCATAAGTTTCCACCTGGCATAAGTCGGCTATTTTCTCTGTACTGCTTTTTTCCAGTCCCCTGAAAAACTCACTGCTTTCCAGAACATTTTTGATCTCTTGCATATTCATTTGTTATCTCTTCGTAAAATTAAGGAATTTTTCAAGATAAAGTTTGGACTTGTATAACACCCAGACGCGAAATTTAAAATAAAAATCCAATAACAAAGAGTTTAAAAATCATGGAGGGATGAAATAGCGGAAAGGTAAAAGCCTGCTCCTTGTCGGTGGCAAATTTATTTATTGCACTGACGCGGAGTTGGGTGTGGTTATTCCTGCTTATTTGAACTGACTACGGTCAATAGGCCTTCATCCATGTCTTCTCCCTGAAGTGTCCGGCAGTTACCCTCAAACAGTACTCCTTCGTGTATCACCACTACAGGTGCCTTAATATCTCCAAAAACTTTTCCGGGCGCATGAATCTCAACCCTTTCATCGGCTAAGATACTGCCGCGGAGCTCTCCATTAAGTACAATGGAAGAAACGTGAATATTTGCTTCTACTATCCCTGATTTGCCAATAATAAGTGTTCCAACCGCTGATATATCTCCCTTAAAGTGACCGTCTATGCGAATTGTTCCATGAAATTTTAACTCTCCCTCGAATTCGGTGTTTTCCCCCAAAAAGGCATTCATTGTGTCTTTCTTTTTCATTTCGCAGCACCTCTATCGGAAATTGCCTACAGATATTTAAAAACTAAATAGCATGTTTTATTATAATATATGCACAAAATGGTGAAACAATCCAAGCTTTTTTGCGGTTTCTTAAAGAACCTCGAGCACATTTATGTCCTCAGGACGATGCGCTATTGCTTCCTCAATCGCATTTGGTGATCCGAGGATTTTTACTATGCCTTCTTTTTTTACTTTCTTAAGTATGTCGGCGAAAGTCTTAAAATCGGTCGGTTTTGTGGTCAGTATTTCATCCCGCATCTGCTGCCGGTCCTCTTCGGTATCGCCGGTTAAATATCGAAGCATGGAAGTGTATCCCTTGGCGTCGGGTAGCATGTGCGCATCCAAGTCTCCGATGGCACCGATGATGCCCTTGGTCAGTTCTTTTTCCCCAAGTTTTTTGCCAGACAGAAACGGGCCTGTTTGATCAAATGCCTTGAGTGTTTTTAGGATATTTGGGTCCCTGTAAGAGACAAAGGTCAGCGCCCCTGAATAGCGGTCGAAAAGGCAAAAGGCCCCATATGCACCACCCTGTACTCGGACCTGTTCCCACAGCCATGAGTTACGTAGATATCGGGTGATAACCAGCGAAGAGCCTTGAAATTGATATCCAAGATCGAACAGATTGGCTCCTTTGCCGACATAGTTGACTTTGGAGGGAATCGTCATCCCTTCGAAAGCTTCCGGACCCTCGGGAAACCAGTCGGTTTCAGTGGCATCTGTTTCCGGCAAGGCATTTATTAAATCGTTAATATAGTTCTCAATGCCGGACCAATTATTATTATCAAGAGTTACATTGAAAACCATGGCGTTGCAATTGACCAATATGCGCCATATTTCCTCAAGAGAGGCAAGCACCTCGGTCCAGTTTTTTTCAACAGCACGAATGAGTTTCCTTAAGAAAAAGAGATAGCTTATCCCTCCCATTTGTTCTGCGGCCCAGTGGGCCTCGCCGAAGTGGGCCCGGAGGCGTAGATTGACAAATTGATGACCACTTGGTATAAGCCCTCGTTCCGTCCTGGCCTTTTCTTCTAAAAGCATCTGCCTAAACCGTTTCTGGTCGTCCAATCTGACCGTAAGGAGAATGTCCTTAAAAATATGGGCCAACTCTTCTGTTTGGTTCAGCATTGCCTTGCCGCGCAAGAAGAGCCAGGCGGCACTTTTTTTGGTATGTTTCACGGTTGAGGTGAAGACTTGTGAATGGATACCGCCGGTTTTTCGGCTTATGCGTTGTGTAAGCGTGACAAAATTTTCTTTTTCAGTGCCTATTTCAACGAGCGCGCGACCGAAAAGCGGCACATATTGCAAGTACTTTTGCGGCAGTTTATGGAGGTCAAACCCGATGTCAAGGTAGGCAATACCGTTTGTGAAAAGATCGTGAAACAGTATAGTTGATCCCTTTCGTTGGAAGCGGGCCAGGGGAATTTTTTTGTTTTTTCTTTCCAGGTCAGTGAGTTTCAGGACAGGGATTGTAGCAAGGGTCTCAGGGGGATCGGGCGTTTTCTGCAACCGCTTTAACTCGCGCGTATCTGCGATAACACTTTCAACTTGACTCACACTCATGTCCGAGCGAGCCATGGATAAACGCTCTTTTTCATCAGCCTCTTCCCTTTCCCGAAGAGCAGGATCCGGTTTTAGGATCAGAGCTGTACAGTGGAGATTTTTCAGAAAGAGAGTTTCTATTATCTCTTCAAAAAAAGAATTGTTGGATTTGACTTGGGCTTTTATGGTGGCAAGTGGCGCTTCAAAT
The DNA here is from genome assembly GCA_964620335.1 of uncultured Desulfobacteraceae bacterium. Lineage (GTDB taxonomy): Bacteria > Desulfobacterota > DSM-4660 > Desulfatiglandales > Desulfatiglandaceae > JAFDHL01. Next base: position 6,850 of record CAZUHR010000080.1, on the reverse strand, counting down.
CCGAGCAGGGCCAAGGGATCGTTATCATAGAGCCATGTAGTCAGTGATCGCAGCATCAGTGAAAGACCCCGTGGAAAGTGCCCGGTATTGTTTTCTCGCAAACGGAATTCGATGGTGTTCAGCGCAGCTTCTTTGGTTCGAGGATCGATCCCTTTCCGTGCAAGGGTTTTTAAGGTTTTTTTAATGAGGCCTTCAATTCGGTTCACATTTTTAATGTCAATACCCTTAAGACCTGTGGAGAAATACATCTGACGCAATTCTGTCACAAGTCCTTCACCTGCAATATCCTCACCCAATCCCGAGTCGATCAATACCTTCCTAAGCGGAGAAGCCGGCATGCCCAACAGGATATACTCGATAATACGCAGCACAAAATTGTTTTGAACATCCCTGGACTCAGCAAGGACCCAGTTGAGAGCAAACATGCCCTTTTTTGGCTTTTCCCTATCTTCGGTTCCTACTATAAATGAGCGGACAATTTTTCTTGGGCGATCAAACGGAGGTTGCAGCGGGATTGCTGAATTAACTTCCATGTGGTCGAAGTCTTTCAGAGATTCGTTCAAGAACTTCAGCCGCTCTTCAGGATCATCGTCTCCATAAAAATAGATCCGGGAGTTGGACGGGTGGTAGTAGGTTCTATGAAATGCCTCAAATTGTTCAAAGGTGAGATTGGGTATCTGTTTTGGGTCGCCGCCGGAATCAAAGCCATAAGAATTATTCGGGAAAAGGGATTGAAGAGCGTATTCGGCAAGGACATTCTCGGGTGATGAATAGGCCCCTTTCATCTCGTTGAATACCACACCCTTATAGATTAGGGGACTGGTTTTCTTTTCCAATTCAAAATGCCAGCCCTCCTGCTGAAAGACGAAGGGGGTAAGGCGAGGGTAAAATACTGCATCCAGATAGACATCAATAAGGTTATAAAAGTCCTGAAGATTCTGGCTGGCTAAGGGATAACAGGTTTTATCAGGGTATGTAAAGGCATTCAAAAAGGTGTTAAGGGATCCTTTTAAGAGCTCCACAAAGGGCTCCTTAACGGGATACTTTTGAGAGCCGCATAGTACAGAGTGCTCCAGAATGTGAGCCACCCCAGTTGAGTCTGTGGGGGGAGTTCGGAAAGTAATGCCGAATACCTTGTTTTCGTCATCGTTGGAAAGGGACAAAAGCTCCGCACCGGTTTTTTGATGGCGATAAAACTTGGCCAGGGTTTTTAATTCCGTTATGGTGTGTTCGCTTATCAGCTTGAAGCCGTGGATAATTGTCATTTTCTGCCCTAGGTATTGGATATCTTGATCGTTTGTTTCATATAATTTTAATCTTATCTTTTTGATTCAGGACCTATTGTGACAAACACGAATCTTTCAGGCAAAATTATTTCTTTGGCTGCCCGTTTTATGTCATTAAGGGTGACCGCCTCAATATCCCTGATATACTTTTTCAGGTAGTCATAGCCCAGGCCGTATAGTTCATCAAGAGCAATGCGCATTGCCTGACTGCCGTTGGTCTGAAGCCCGATTTTAAGATTGCCCAACAGATATCTTTTTGCTGCTTCCAGTTCTTTTTCTGACAAGCCTTTTTTTCTTACTTTTTCGAGTTCTTCGAAAACGCCGTTTTTGGCGGCTGTTAGTTTGAACGGATCACATGCCATATAAACGCCAAAAGTGCCTGTTTCTAGGCCGGGCCTGCGAAAAGCTGTTACCGAATATGCGAGACTCCGTTTATCCCTGAGCTCAAAAAAAAGCCGGCCCCCTTGACCTGAAAGTGCTGTTTCAAGCAGGGCCATGGGGGCATTATTTTTGCTCTCAAGGCTGGCGCCCAGATACCCTATGGCAAGATGGACTTGGGCCTTCGGCATTTCCAGATGGGCTTTCCTGATTTGCGTTAATGGTGGTTCAGGTCTAATTTCTGGGGGGTTATGGAGAGGAGCAACAAACTTGCCAAAAAGGCTTTTGATGCAAGGGACAAGCTGATCCTTATTGACGTCACCCACTACTGCCAAGACAAAGTCAGAGGGTGCGCCATGAGATCTGTACCAATTTATCAGATCCGATTGTTTGATAGACATAATACTTTTCTCGGTTCCTGTCCGCGGATGGCCGTAAGGGTGGTTTTGGAAAAGTGTTTTATTGAAAAGGTCGAAAAGTTGATCTGTTGGACGATCCTTTTTGGCATTTATATTAGCCAGTATATCCTTCCTTACCTTCTCTATTTCAGGTTCCGGGAATGCGGGATTTAGCAAGACGTCGGAAAGCAACTCGAGACCCGGATAAAGGTCCTTGCTCAAGAACTCGGCCGAAATGCCGAAGCTGTTCTTTCCTGAAAACCCTGAAAGAGTACCTGCCCAGGATTCAACGGTTGATGCAATTTGAGCAGCCGTCCTCCTGGTTGTGCCCCGCGTAATCATCTCGGACACAAAGCCGGAGATACCCCAGGGCTGGGGTTCCTCAAGACGGACTCCTCCGAGAAAGACAGCCCAGATAGATACCACGGGCAGGGTGTGGTTCTCCTTAACGAGGAGCCTTAGGCCGTTTCCAAGAGTAATTTTCGAAGGATTCCTATCTGATTCTCGGTAATCTTTCTTTTTAAGGAATGCCGCGCTGCGGGCCTCTGAAAATATGGCGTTGATCTGCTGTTCGGACAGGGTAATGTCCGCTTTTTTGGGTGCCAGGATTCCTATGGAAAGGTTTTCCGGCCTGAAATAGGTGCCGGCCACACGTCTGATATCATTTGCGGTAACGCGTTTCAATCGCACCAGATGTTGATCAGCATGGTGCATGTCACCGGTCATGGTTTCAAAGAAGGCCAAAATCCTGGCCTGCCCTGACATGTTTTCCATGGCGAAGATAAAATCGGCTTCAGCTATTGCCTTTGCTTTGTTAAGGTCCGAGGCAGAGAGAGGCTCCCGGGTAATCCTGTCAATTTCGCTTTCAATGGCCTCCAGGGCATTTTTCAGATTTTCGGGACTCAAAGTGGCATCAATGGAAAAAATCCCAGGATCTGCTAGGGCGTAAGCCCCTGCGTCTATATTGTGTACCAGGCTTTCTTGCATCTTTAAGCGGCTGTAAAGCCTGGAACTTTTCCCATGCCCTAAGGTAATTTCAATAAGATCCAGGGCGGGCATGTGGTCATGGGTTAAAGCCGGTATGTGCCAGGACATATCTAGATAGACCTGTTCGACATCTTCATTCCGGACCAGTTTTCTGAGGGACATTTGTTTCGGTTCCATTTGTCTCGCCGGGTTCTTTCCGGTCCTTTTAGGAAAATTTTTGACAAGTCCCCGGATGGTTTTCAGGGCCTGATCCGCATCAAAATCACCTACGGCAACCAAAACCATATTGTGGGGCGTATACCATTTGTCCATGTAATCAAGAATTGCCTGCCGGTCAAAGGAACGGATTGTTTCTTCATATCCGATGATGGGTCTTCTGTATGGATGTTTTTTGTAGCAAAGCTTCATCATGTATTTTGCAAGGCGACTTTCGGGGATATCCAAGGACCGACGGTATTCCTCCAGGACTACTTCTTTTTCCCTTTTAAGCTCTAATGGATCGAAAAGGGAGTGTTGTACTGCATCCAGCAGGACATCCAGCCCGGTATGAAAATGAGAGCTGGCGATTTCAACATAGTAAACTGTTTGGTCAAAGGAGGTATAGGCATTGATGTGCCCCCCTGATGCCTCAATTGTTCTGGCAATTTCCCCGGTCTTTTTGGTAGGCGTTCCTTTAAATATCATGTGTTCAATAAGGTGGGTTATTCCGGCCTCTTTATCCGTCTCATTAGCGCTTCCGGTTTTGACCCAAACCTGGATGGAAACAACAGGCGCAGAGTGGTTTTCCTTAAGGATTACGGTAAATCCGTTTTCAAGGGTGAACCTCCGGGCATCGTCGGTCACAGAGACTTCCGCAGCATAAGCATAGCATGTGGCAAACAGCAAGCAGGCCAAGATAGAAAGGGCAAGAATTGCCTTTTTATTGTACAAAAATTTTTTTGTAAAGGTTTTCAAAGGATTAGTCCTCCTTATTATGATAGTCTTAGATATTGGGCTATTTTTTCTTGACATACAATATATTGGGTCTAAAATATTATACTTGCGGAATTCGACACGCCCTATTTTTTTAAATGACATATTATCGAAGTCCGGCCGCTAAAAAAAGTTATAAAACAGTTCAATATCCTATTGAATGGTGCCTCTGTCAGGATTTTTGTTCTTGATGAAATGTATTTCACATAAAATATCGAATTCCCATACGGCTTTTAGCAGTAATGAGAGATTCTCATGCTGTTGTCATTTAATATATTAACAATAATCACAAAAAAAATTCCATCAATCATTGCTTAACTATTTTTAAGGAGAATGTCCATGAGTCAAAAAGGTAAAATTTTGGTCACGGAGGAAGGTAGCTTTGATTTAGCCACCTATAGGTGGGATGACCACCGTTTTTCTGATCTTTTGGTCAGGGAGAACCCTATTAATACCGACCAGGCCATGGACATCAGCCGGTTTTTGCGTGAAGAGATTGCGAAGATGGAGCTCCAGACCATCACCATGCCGGTTATCGAGAAGATTATTGAGGCCAAACTGCTGGAATACGGCCTTACAAAGACATCGCCGGTTCGTCTGAACAGATCTATTTTTGTAAAAAGTAGTCTGGTTCTTTCCGAGAATGCCAAGAGGGTGCTGGAGAGGAGGTACCTTAAGAAGGATGGAAGTGGCCGTATCATTGAGAAGCCTGAGCAGATGTTCAGAAGGGTAGCCCATCATATCGCAAAGGCGGAGAAAAATTACGGGGATGACGCTCACGTTAAGAAAATGGAAGAAATATTCTATGAGATGATGACCGAATTTAAATTCCTGCCTAATTCGCCCACCCTAATGAATGCGGGACGCAGATTGGGTCAGCTGGCAGCCTGCTTTGTTCTTCCTGTTGAAGACAGCATGGAGGGGATCTTTGATGCCTTGAAAAATGCGGCGCTGATACATAAGTCAGGAGGAGGGACCGGGTTCTCTTTCAGTCGCCTGAGACCAAAAAGAAGCCGTGTCGGTACAACCGGAGGGGTTGCCTCGGGGCCGGTCTCTTTTATGAAGATCTTTAATACAGCCACCGAACAGGTAAAGCAGGGTGGTACGCGCCGGGGTGCCAATATGGCCATTTTGAGGATTGATCATCCAGATATTGAGGAGTTCATCAATTGCAAAAAGAAAAATAAGGAACTGAATAATTTCAACATATCGGTAGCCGTTACGGACGCTTTCATGGAAGCCGTGAAAAATGAAACGGCATTTGAACTGATAGATCCCAGGGATGAAAAAAGAGTTGGAGAACTAAATGCTGCAAAAGTGTATCAGTCTCTGGTGAAACAGGCATGGGAAAACGGGGACCCGGGCATCATATTCCTTGACAGGATTAACAGGGATAATCCTACCCCTTATTTGGGTGAAATAGAAAGCACAAACCCCTGTGGCGAACAACCTCTACTTCCATTAGAGGCATGCAACCTTGGGTCAATCAACCTTGCAAAATATGTTCTCGAGGATGATGGGGAACCCTCAGTTGATTATGAGGGCCTAAAGGACATTGTCTGGCAGACGGTTCGTTTTTTGGATGACACTATTGATGTGTCCAAATACCCTCTGCCGGAAATTGACAGAATGGTGAAGGGAAATCGTAAAATCGGACTTGGCGTTATGGGATTTGCAGACATGCTGTATCAACTGAGAGTGCCATATAATTCGGAAAGGGCCCTTGAAATAGCCGAAGAGGTGATGAGGTTTATTGAGAAAGAGTCGCATGAGGCATCAGAATCCCTCGCAGATGAGAGAGGCGTTTTTGCAAATTTCGATAAGAGCATTTTTAAAGACCGGGATGGTTGCCATTACAGGAATGCTACCACCACAACAATTGCTCCTACCGGGACGTTGTGTATTATTGCCGGGTGTTCCAGCGGTATTGAACCGTTATTTGCCCTGAGTTTTGTTAGACACGTTATGGATAATGACGAGCTATTAGAGGTGAATCCCTATTTTGAAAGGGTGGCAAAGGAAAGGGGTTTTTATAGTCGTGAACTGATGGACACCATTGCCGAAAAAGGAAGCATCGGGGATATTGAGGGTATACCGGAGGATGTAAAACAGATCTTTGTAACAGCCCATGATGTAATACCCGAATGGCATATTCGTATGCAGGCCGCATTCCAGAAGTATACGGACAATGCGGTTTCAAAGACGGTCAACATGCCGCGGGATGCTACAGTGGAAGATGTGCGAAATGTCTATGATCTGGCCCATGAACTGGGCTGCAAAGGCGTTACCATTTATAGGGACGGGAGCAAGGAAAATCAGGTGCTTTCGTTTACTGAGAATGGTGCCCATGAAGATGTCTTTATGGCCGCAGTCAAAGAGAGGCCCGAAACCTTAGAGGGTTTTACCACCAAAATGGTGACCGGGATGGGTAACCTTTATGTTACGGTGACGGAGTATGAGGGAAGGCCTTTTGAGGTATTTGCTACTATAGGAAAGTCAGGGAGATCCACAACAGCCAAGACAGAGGCTATCGGCCGCCTGGTTTCTCTTGCCCTCAGGTCCGGGGTGAAGGTGGATACGGTCGTGGAACAGTTGAAGGGCATTGGCGGAGAGCATCCTGTATTTCAGAAGGATGGGTTGGTACTCTCCATACCGGATGCCATCAGCCGTGTGCTCGAGAAAAGATATTTGCAAAATAAGGCCCATCAAAGGCGGGGAAAGCATGAAAAAAGCCTTTTGGGGGAAACCTGCCCTGAATGCGGCCAGACGATCAGTTTTGAAGAGGGCTGCATGACCTGTCATTTCTGCGGCTTTACCAAATGCGGGTAA
>CAZUHR010000079.1:0-10812 GCA_964620335.1 uncultured Desulfobacteraceae bacterium | reverse complement strand
TGCGGTACCCTGCATTAGGAGTCATGTAGAAAGTCTTGTCTGTTCCATAATCAACGGTCTGTACAACGTCCGGAGATATGCTGCCGTTGGCGCCAGCCGAGGGAGTCAGTGTGAAAGTGGCGATAAAGTTGGCTGCGATACTCATGTCGGAGATGACATTGGTTACTGTCAGGGGGTTATCCGTGCTTGAAATAGAGCCCGACCATCCAACGAAGCGATAACCAGGATTTGGAACTGCCGTTACCGGCGAGCAGTCATCGCCCTCACTTAATGTCTGGGGATTTTCACCGGTGATAGTTCCACCGGTCTCTGTTGCAGGTGTGGTTGACACCCCAAATGTGACAGTATGATCATTATCGTTGATCGTGCCCGTTCCCGTGTCCGTGAAGTTAGTGCTGCGTCCTCCCAAATCCGTAGCCGTGCTCAAAGACGCCGTGAACGTCTCTGTCGCCTCGTTGATGCTGTCGTTCGTGATCGTCACCGTTACTGTTTTGTCCGTCGTGTCGCCCGCAGCAAAATTGGCCGTATCAGCCGCCGAATCATAGTCCGTACCACCGCCCGTGGCCGTCACGTCCGCGTAGCTCACATCCACTGTCACCGCAATGTCCAGCGCATTGTCAAGCGAGACCGTGAACGTCATTGTCCCGGCATCCTCGTTGACGGTCTGGTCGTTGATCGTGAACGTCGCCGTTTCATTATCGGAGATATTCAGGCTGGCATCGTCATTGGCCCCATCGATTGAAATCTGAAAATCGCCGCTGGTGATGCCGATCAGCGTGACCACGACCGTCTCCGTAGCCTCCACAATTCCGTCGTCGGTTACCGGTACAGTGATCGTGGCCGTGGTGTCCCCGGCCGATATGGTGACGCTGCCGCTTAACGCCGTGTAGTCGCTACCGGACGTGGCCGTGCCGCCTACCGAGTAGCTTAACACCGTGTCCATAGAGCTCACTGCCGTCTGGGTCACGGTGAACACACCATTCACCGGTCCTGCCTCATTGCCATCGGTGGTCTTGGCAATGCTTACCGTAGCCGAGTCATCATCGTTGATCGTGCACATCCCCTGGTTGTCGACGATATTTCCAGTGTTACCCGGCATCACACTGACACCGCTGAGATCTACAAAAAAGGTCTCTGCAAGTTCAACAGTACCATCATCAATAATCGCTACATTGACCAGTTTCGTTTCGTCTCCGTCATTAAAAGTCAGGGTCGTCAGACCGATTGCGGTATAGTCGCCGGGTGCTACAGCAGTACCATCTGATGTTGCATAATCGACCTGAACACAATCATCATGACCGACCTTATTGACCGACACAGTAAATTGGGCCGTTCCAGCATTTTCATTGACGGCGACGTCGTCAATTGAAATATTATAATCCTTTGCCCCGGCAACACCGGCAAATCCATACAATGACAGCCCCACAAAAAGGCAGGTGATGGTCAGCAGCCGAGCCCATCCCTTGGGCGTGCCTAACGATAATGCAGTCATATACTTTCTGTTATGGAACATAGTCTTTGCTCCTCTGTATTTTATTTCACCGGTCTATAGTTTCCTTGCACAAAAACACTAATAACTGACAACCGGCACATCCCTAAATTGCCTTCCTATAACCAACACCAATGATAACCAGTCCTTCATTACGGGTACCCCGGCCGAATACCCTGTATTCATAGACAGTGGATTTGGTCATATCCAGAGAAGAGCCTTCCGCAATCCCCTCATAAAAAGCCATGAACCGGCTGTTTGCATCTAACATTGCCACCTCGCAGGACTTCCCGAGTCCCGTGTCACGCCAGTTCTCAGAGTCTGTTATCGTATCAGCTCCGGGCACTGTTACCCCGCTTCGATTAGAATTATCTGAACCATCAATCAGCCAGACATCCCGAGTGGAGGTCATTTCCTTCATCTCCTCGCCGCCGTTCTCCATCCGCTGAATACATTCCATGCATGCGCCCTCGGCCACGCTGAGGTTCTGCTTGTAAATCCTGTCGTTCGCTGAAATCTGCACCTCAATGGTTGAAGTAGTGGTAGCCGAGATCCCTATAAGGGTTAACAGGACCAGCATAATCATGGCAATCGCTAAAACAGACCCGTCCTCGCTCTCGGGCATGCATCTGTTCACTATATTTTTCACATTCACCATTCTCAATTCAGCACCTCATCTTTTTCTACCTGAGTTTCTTTTCCCTTAAAAATCATTATAAATCGGGTTTGATAAACCTGAGCTCGGTCTGTTTTTGTCTGCCCCTGTCTAACCATTGGCACGTCATGACTATCAGCTTGCCATTTGTGATCTGGACGCCATCCGTTCCCATCGGATTGTCGGTTACATTCCATGTTATGGTGTAGCCTGGGTGGCTTTGGTCTGTATGCGGATTTCCCGCTTGATTCAGGTCAATATGTGTCATCCTGTGGGTAATAAGCTCCTCCAGCTTATCCTGGGCCAGGCTGGTTCCTTCTGTAATACGGTTCCCGGTTGAGTTGCTGTCAATGGCCGTGATCTGCATGTAACCGATGGCAAGGAGTCCGATACTCAGAATCGCCATGGCAATAATCACTTCCAGCAGGGTAAATCCTTTCTCTCTTTCCGTTATAAAATCCTTACCTGATCTCACCACTTTTCTTTCTCCTAAATCCCGAGATTCCTGCAGTCGATATGCACGGTCAAACTCTTGCGGCGGTAGCCGTCGTTTTGTGCGCCCAGTACAATGCGATCCTGCTTGTCTTTGTAGACTTTGTTATTTACATATCCCCTCTCCAACTTGGCAGACCTGGCCACAAGCGTTACCTCCACAGCCCTGATATTGGCAAGGACGGCTGTTTCACTCCCGTTTCGATCCAGATAGACAAATTTGAGGGCATCGATGTTGAGGGCTATTGCATCAAGTCCTGTTCCATTTTTATCATCCCTTCCAAGATCATCGGTGCCGTCCCCTAAAGAATCATAAATTTTATACTCTATGTGTTCCCCGTCATCATTTGTATCCCCGTCCGGCTCGCTCCCAGCAGTGTCTCCCCTTATATCTGATCTGAATTCGATGCTGTTGGCCTGCGCATCGAGGATAGCTGCAGCCGGAGCGGCACTGCCGGTCGGATCGCACCCTGCCATTCTGATCTCCCTTTCCATGTAAAACATGGCTGCCCTGAGATTCTGCTGCATGGCGGCAACCTGTATCTGGATGTCGTGGGATTTTTGCTGGGACTGGTAGGCGGAATAGATGCCGGCCATAACAATTAGGGTTATGGCCATGCCTATCATAAGCTCGATCAAGGTAAACCCATTATGATTATCATTCATATGTCTTTGCCCTCCAAAAAGACATGTTAATCAATCCTTATATTGCCGGCCTGGGAAATCACCACACTTGTTTTCCTGTTTCTCGTGTTGATGAGATGCACTGTTCCATTGCTGATGCCAGTGTTACTTCGAGGGAGCCCATTGGTACGAAAGCCGATAGCTGGAAGACCGTCATCATTGTTTGGAAAGGTCAGCCCGTCTCCGCTTATAGATGTATCAAAACTGACACTCCTGTAGCTTGCCAGGAGTTTCTGTGCGATGATCTTGTCGCCGTCAACGGCCCTATATTCCATGTCGTTATTTGCATCTATAAAAACCACATAATCATAGGTTGTCCCGCCAACCGGTTGATGAAATGTAATGGTACAGAGGCAGTGCTGTTTAATGGCTGTCAGCTTGGCCTTCTGAAAATTGGAATAGATATCTCTTGCCGCGCTTCTCATCCTGTAATTGGGCAGCCAGCCAATAAGATTTGGGGTCACAAAAGCAGATAAAATGGCGATTATGGCGATTACCACCATCAATTCCCCTAATGTAAAACCTGAATCTCTTTCCTTAACTGCACTATCTTTTTTCATCATTCACTCCAAGGTATGACTATTCCCTTATTTAGTTCAGCAAGATCTGTACCAAAACAGCGTTTCCCGCTAACGCCTTGTTAAGACAAAAGAAACTGTGTTTCAGCTACTTGCAGAAATTCTTTCTCAAAGGATATTTCTGTTAAATTATTTATCAACTGTTAACTTTTTTTACACTAGTCCGTCATTAGTTCCCGATCGCTGACTATCCCACTTGACGCCTTGACAGTCTCTTAAAAATTATTTATTTGTTTTTTTCATTCCCGCGGATGTGGGAATCCAGTCATTTCAGGCAGTCTTGGAATCCCGCCTACCGCCTACCCGGGGACAGGTTTCGCTGGAGTGACGGGCAACGGGACTTTCTGCGATTTCATCATCCCACCGTACATCAGGCTGGCCTATACGGTAACCTCATGTTTGCTGGTTCGGGGGTTCGACTGGCACACTGGAAGTTGTCATGAGACCTTTGAGAATTTGCACTTTGGGTCATTGCGAGGAGAGAAGCGACGCGGCAATCTCAGTGAATTTCCTGCAAAACCGAGATTGCTTCGCTGCGCTCGCAATGACAATATCGGTATTTTCCAAAGGTCTCGTCATACCCGCATTATCTAATGGGGAAATATAACAAAGTGTTAAAAGTGCGTAAAGGGGATATTGTCGAACTCAAAATCCATAACATGGCCTATGGTGGACGGGGTGTGGCCCGCCAAGACGGGCTGGTCATATTTGTAAGGGGAGGCATACCCGGAGATACGGTAACTGCGCGGGTATTCAGGAAGAGAAAAGGCTATGCTGAAGCCGAAATTGATGCGTTAGTGGATCCCTCCCCCGACAGGATAGAAGCCCCATGTCCTTATAGCGGATATTGCGGCGGATGTCAGTGGCAGCATGTCGTCTACGAACGTCAGCTGGAATACAAAATGGAACATATCCGGGAATCCATGGCTCGCATCGGTTCCCTTAAGGATGTCCCTATACGTGACGTTGTTCCTTCTGAAAAGCGTTTCGCATATCGAAACAAGATGGAATTTTCCTTTTCCGACCGCCGCTGGTTTCTTCCAAATGAATTGCATAGACGCGAACCTGAAGGTGGTTTTGCGCTGGGTCTTCACGTACCCGGAACCTATCACAAAGTCATTGACGTGGATGCCTGCCTGCTCCAGGCTGAAATGGGAAATCAGATTCTCAGAGAGGTAAAAAGATATGTCAGGGACTCGATGATACCGGTATATGGCCTGAAGACCCACAAGGGCTTTTGGAGGTTTTTAACAATCCGTTATTCCAATGCCTTTGATGAATGGATGGTGAATCTGATTACTTCAGAAGAAAGGCCGGACATTATCGAGCCGATTGCTGACAATCTATCCCGCCGAATCAGGCAAATCAAAACCGTGGTGAACAATATCAACAAGAAAAAGGCTTCCGTTGCCGTTGGAGAGCGCGAGGTCGTTTTCACTGGCGACGGCTGGATCAATGATACAATAGGACCCTTTACTTTCCAGATATCCTCAAACTCATTTTTCCAGACAAATTCCCGGGCCGCCGAAAAATTATATGATAAGGTTTTGGATTATGCTGAGCTTACCGGAAATGAAACAGTCCTTGACCTGTACAGCGGAACGGGAACTATCCCTATTTTCCTGGCAAACAGTGTCCAGTCCGTCACCGGCATAGAAATGAGCCAGAGTGCCGTCCGGGATGCCTGGAGGAATTGCAATGAAAACGAGATCAGTAACTGCCGTTTTGTCTGTGGAGATATACGCGAAAAACTTTCCGCAACAACAGCCACCAAACCTGATGTGCTGATAATTGATCCGCCACGAGCTGGTATGCATAAGGCCGTACTGGCTCAGGTACTGTCATTATCCCCGGAAAAAATCCTTTACATCTCCTGTAACCCTGCCACCATGGCAAGGGACATAGGTCAGATGATTCAGGATTATCAGTTGGATGAAATACAACCTGTTGACATGTTTCCCCACACCTACCATATCGAGTCGGTCGCAAAACTGCGGCTACGCAAAAGAGGATAATGATTATTAGAAAAAAGAATTGACAAAAACATTTTTAAGAATATATTTATATAATTTATGTTTATTTAAGTAAATTCCCCTATATAAAAAGTTCTGCAAGATAAAATGCAGGTTCGGGGATATTTAAAGACTAAATAGCGAAGGGGGTGATCAAAATTGACCGGCAGTTATCCGTATTTGCTAACATACAAAGCAGCTTTCGGAGCAACAGAGCCGGCTTGCCCCCCAAAACGTTGCGAGTGCTTCCAAACCTCCATAAAGTCAGAGAGGATAAAAAAATGCTCCCCCGGTAACTGAAGAATATACGAGCTTAAGAGGATATCCCTTTTTTGGAAGGTGAGGAAAAGCATCTCATTATATCAGGTGAGGTGCTTTTTCTATTCAAACCATATAAATAATTTGAGGTAAAACAACATGAAAGTTATTGTTCAAAATAATCAGATTGAAAAAGCCATAAAGGATCTTAAAAGAAAACTGACCAAAGAAGGCTTCTTTTCCGAGATCAAAGAAAGGCGATTTTATGATAAACCAAGCGTTCAAAGGAAGAAGAAACAGGCAAAAGCGGCAAAAAGGCGCCGAAAAAGAATGAGGAGATTCTAAAGATATCCATCCTTGCAAAAACACAGTGAGCCTCCCCGCCTACAAGGCAGAGCATCAAAAACGAAACCCACATACCCCAGGAAATTACCCATTCATCCCCGTGCACAGCGCGGGGGATCCTGGCTGTGCTGTTTTGAATGTCCCCCGAAAAGGGACGTTACATGAAATCGCGCAGATTTCATAAAACATTCCCAAATTTACCTTCAAGCAGGTATTTTTGAAACGTTCCTGATCACCTAAACAACCGCTGCCAACCGGTGTTTTCTCTTGACAAGAAAGGTCTTTATTTATAGGTAAATATCCAAAACAGTCGGTTCCAGAGTTGTTCAACCCCAAAATTGATAAACTCGTAAAAAGGCATTTCAGATGTCATTGCGAGGAGCCAAGCGACGAAGCAATCTCCTGCTTGCAAGCTGTTACAGACAATGAACTTGCTTCGCGGAGTTTATTCCCGCCCCATAGGGGCGGGAGCTCGCAATGACCTACCTTTCGACTTTTTGCGAGATTATCAATAAAGTTATCAACACATAAGAGGCCTAATCACATGAAAAATCCAGTAAATTCCCCCGAAAGGTCTTCGAAGGGTGGATGGCTCTCCTTTTTAACCGGTCTTATAAAGGGCAATGATAATTCCACTTTTGTCCCTCCATTTTCATTGACCGGATGGATCTTCTTTCTCGCAGGCCTGATACCTGCATTGATAGTGGGGTGGGTTATTTACCCAATGGTCCTCTATTCTAAACAGCCTCAACCCATGAATTTTAATCACGTACTTCATCTAAATCCCGATATCGGGGGTATTGAAGGAGATACTGAAACCGAAAAGTGCCTCTTTTGTCATGAGTTTCGTGATGACGGGACATTCGTTGGCATCCCAAGACTTGCAAAATGCACAGAATGCCACAGTGACCCGGAATCCCCTTTAGGGGAATCCCCCGAAGAGAAGAAATTTTTAGATAAATATGTGGCCGAACAAAAAGAAATCCCGTGGCTTTCTTATTACAGACAACCGGACTGTGTCTATTTCTCTCATATCGCCCATGTACGAATGGGTGAAAAGGAGTGCCGGACCTGCCACGGAGACCATCAGAAAGCCGAAAAACTGCCCACATACCGGGCCAATATTTTGACCGGCTACAGCATCAATATTTGGGGCAAGAATATCGCAGGCTATAAAATAAACACCTGGGATCGTATGAAGATGGACGACTGCGCCGAATGTCACACAAAAAACGGCCACGAAGAAAACAACGCCTGTTTTGTCTGTCATAAATAAAATTGCTCCGCAATTTTATAGTAAGATGAACTATTACCATTTCAGATAGGCCTAAAGCTGCGACGGAGGTAAAATGGAATTGAACAGAAGGAATTTCATTAAATTTGTCGTTGGCGGAGCAGCAGGTATCCAGCTGACCCCGCTTCCCTGGAAACTCACGGACGATATCGCCATATGGACTCAAAACTGGCCCTGGGTTCCAGTTCCACCTGTTGGTGAATTTACCCACGTGAAATCCATATGCACTCTGTGTGCAGGTGGTTGCGGCATAAAGGTCCGAAAGGTCGACACTAGGGCTGTAAAAATTGAAGGCCGAACCGATTATCCGGTCAATCCCGGCGGTATTTGCCCATTGGGGATGGGTGGGCTTCAGTTGCTTTACAACGAGAGTATCCGTTTCACCGGACCTAAGAGGAGGGTAGGGCCGAGAGGTTCCGGGAAGTTCATTGGCATTACATGGGATGAAGCCCTCAATCTTCTTGGGGGCCGGATCACAACCCTGCGAAAAAAGGGGTCGCCCCAGGGCATTGCAACAGTGGATGGAAATCCCATCAGGTCAACAATGTCTCTGCTCATCGAGCGGCTGACCAAGACAGTCGGAAGCCCCAACTATGTAAGGGTCCCGACCATTGAAGACACCTTCGATATGGCAAGCCTTCTCATGCAGGGGACTAACGGCCCAATGGCCTATGATCTTGAAAATTCCGATTACATATTGAGCTTCGGAAGCGGACTCCTTGAAGGATGGGGATCACCAGGCAGGGTAATTAACGCTTGGAGCCTGTGGCACGCAAATCCGGCAGAGAAAAAGGTCAAGATCGTGCAGATTGAATCAAGGGCCTCAAACACCGCATCCAAGGCCGATCAATGGGTTGCGGCAAGGCCAGGGACTGAGGCCGCATTGGCCCTGGGGCTTTGCAGTGTGATCATTAAGGAAGGCCTGTATGACACCCGATTTGTAAAAGATCATTGCTTTGGTTTCAGTGACTGGAGTTCGGCAGACGGAAAGGATCATATTGGCTTCAAGACCATGGTCCTGGACAGGTATTCCCCAGATAAAGTCGGGCGGATCACTGGATTAGCACCCGCCGACATCGAGACCCTGGCAAAGGAGTTTGCCAAGGCAAAGGCCCCTATTGCGATTTGTGGCAAAGGAAAAGGGGAGGTAAATGGCAGTTTGTACGAATTCATGGCAGTGAACAGCCTCAACGCACTTGCAGGAAATATCAACAGGCCTGGTGGAATGCTTGTCTGTGATCCTCTCCCCCTAAATGCGCTACCGGAAGCGGAATTGGACGAAATCGCCCTTCAAGGCCTTAAAAAACCACGTCTCGACCTTGCGGGGAGCATGAAGCACCCTTTCACCCAAAGCCTGATCAACGGTTTTACAAGGGCTATTATTGACAGCTCCAAATCACCTGTGGATACTCTACTTGTATTTTCGGCAAACCCTGTCCACACAATACCTGACGGCGGGTCATTCAGAAAGGCTCTCAAGAAAATCCCCTTTATTGTAAGCTTCTCGCCTTTTCAGGATGAAACCGCCTACATGGCGGATCTTATTCTGCCCGACCACACCTATCTTGAAAAAATGGAAGACTTTGCCTGGCCCGCCGGACTGCAGTATCCATTATTTGGGCTTTCCCGGCAGGTGGTAAAGCCCATTTACAATACTAGGCACACCGGAGATGTCATCTTAGATATGGCAAAACGTATAGGTGAATCCATAGGGTCTGCATTTCCCTGGAATCGCTTTGAAGAAGTGCTGAAGGAAAGAGTAAAGGGCCTCTTTGATTCCTCTGAAGGGCTTGTAGAGCATGACAATTCCTCTCCTGTGTGGCAGCGACAGAAAGAGGGAGGAGACCTAAGCCCAGACTATAAATCTTTCGAGGAAATGTGGGAAAAAATAAAATCTACAGGTTTGTGGCACCGGCCGGTACATACCTACAAAAACTGGGAAACTCTGTTTAAAACCCCCACCGGCAAATTTGAATTTTTCAGCTCCAAAATAGAGCTGGCCTTTACCAGCATTTCACAAAATACCTCACAGGATACGGCCTTACGCGACATGGCGATCAGCACTAAAGGAGATGAGGCCTTTATGCCCCATTACGAAACAACAAGGCATGACATAGATCGCTCGAAATATCCTCTTTTGATGGTACCCTACGAAATGATCAATCTGGCCAGCGGATGGATACCAAATCCGCCTTTCTTAAATAAGTCGTTATTCGATACTCAACTCAAAGGTGATGAATCTTTTTTTGAGATCAATCCCGAAACCGCGGCCGAATACAAACTGAAACAGGGTGACCGGACTATAATCAAATCTCCAGCAGGGGAAGTCAGGGCGCGAGCTAACCTCTCTGAGGGCGCTATGCCCGGTTATGTATATATGCCCTTAGGATTCGGGCATACCGCCTATGATGAGTTTATGAAGGGAAAAGGCGTCAACCCTAACGAAATAATATATGCGGGCAAGGATCCCCTAAGCGGCCTTCCCGTATGGTGGAATACACCCGTCAAAATACTAAAGGCTTAGATATGAGGTAGATCATGAAAAATAAACATGTTCCCGGTAACAGCTATGGAATGGTTATCGATCTGGATAAATGCACCGGGTGCGGGACGTGCACGATTGCTTGTGCTGCAGAAAACAATGTATCTGTAAGGAGTGATGAATCGGACAAGCAGCGAAGTATCACTTGGATGCAGTTATTTAAAATTACGAACGGCAAAAAATTTCCTCATACTGAAGTCTGCTATTTTCCCAGGCCTTGCATGCATTGCGAAGAAGACGGCAGAGGGCATCACCAACCATCGTGCGTTACGGTGTGTGTTGCCACCGCCACAAGACTGGATCATAACACCGGAATTGTCAGCCAGATCTATACTCGCTGCATAGGATGCAGGTACTGCCAGGCCGCGTGTCCTTATAAAGCCAGGTACTTTAACTGGTGGGATGGCTATTTTCCCAAAGGCAAAGGCCTGGATCGCTACTTGTCTCCTGAAGTTTCTCCTCG
>CAZUHR010000078.1:0-10838 GCA_964620335.1 uncultured Desulfobacteraceae bacterium | reverse complement strand
ACCGCACATTTGGCATTGAAAGGCTTTCATAATAAAATCATCTCATCAAGTTTCCAGTCAACCCGGAGCCTGAGTCTTGTATCCGACTGTTTTTCCCTGTAAATAAGGTTGCCGTGCTCAAGCCCGTATTGAAAGAGATCCCGGGTGACGATAACGTCCTGCCTGCAATATTTGATCAACTTCTCCATCTCACCCTGCCGGAACCATTCCAGGGCCTGGAGACCATCGGCCGTTTTACCGCATTCTAATGTCTCTGTCGCCAGATGATCCAGGCTCAACCGGAAACCGAGCCGGTTATAGATATCCTCTAATATGTCAAATGTGGGCAGTGACGTGAGGTCGTTATTCGAATAAGCGCTCAGGACACTGTAGTCAAACCTTTTGATATTGAATCCGATGATCAGGTCCGCCTTTTTCAGATAGTCAAGAAGGTCCTCGATTTTATCTTCATGAAAGACAAGAAAACGCTCTTCTGCTGTATCAAAGATGACTGCTACAGACACCCTCATAAGATGTGTATTTTGCCAGCCTCCAACTTCTTGCGCGCTTTTTTGTGTCTCAAGATCCAGGAAAAGGAGCCTGGGTTTTTTGTGGGCTTTGTTATTGTTTACACGTTCTTTAAAAGGTGCCTCCGGCGTGGTCTCTTCTTCTTCCGACATCCGGCTTAAGGGGATATACCCCAGGAGACCCTCAAGTATGGTTAAGGCTGCAAGCTTGTCCAGTGGTTTGTTACCGGACCCGCATTTTGGGGAATGGATACACGAAGGGCATCCTTCTTCACATTCACAGCTTCTCACGTGAATCAGGGTTTTTTCAAGCAGCTCCAGGATAATCTCGAAGCCTCTTTGTGCTAATCCAACCCCACCGGGATAACCGTCATAGATAAAGATAGCGCTTTTGCCGACCTGTTCATGGTAAGGATAACAGATACCTCCTATATCGTTCCTGTCACAAAGGGCAAACAGGGGAAAAATGCCTATGGCCGAGTGTTCTATGGCATGGATACCTCCCATGAAATGAAGGCCCTTTTCCTCTATATATCTTTTTAATGCGGGTTCTATCTCCACCCAGAAGCCGATGGTTTCGAATGTTTGAGGAGGCAGGTCCAGGGGGAATACGCCCATGAGTTCCTGTCCCGGCAAGGCCCTTTTTTCAAAACCTGTCACGGTTTCAGTGACCTTGAGATCCCCCAGACGGACCAGAAACTGCCCTGCCGGCTTGGTCCTATGTATGTTGAGGATCTCTGTTTCTTTTTCGCTCCGGGTTCGTGTGAAGTACTTGAGATGCGATCTGTGAACCACGATATCCCTTTTTTCAATCATCAGTCGATCAACCAGGTATTGATTGGCCCTGTGGAGATAGACGGCGCCAGGATGACACTCCTTGAACGCCCGGGTTCCGTCAATACTACCGATGGCCTGCCCCGTCTCTTTTTCAAAGATCGTGAAGGTCTCACCGGCAGAGCGAAGGTTTACGTGAAGCTGGGGGTTGCGTTTTGAGGGAAACCATATCGGCTCCACATCGGCAGACCGTTGTAAAACCCCCTGTTTTTCAAGTTTTTCAAGATGTACTGAAAGATCCTCCGGCCAGTATTTGCAGTCCTCGCGGGTGATGGGTTTTTCTGCGGCCGCACAGGGGAGATGTGCCTCTACCACATAGGGATTGTTTGGGTCCAGTACGGCGGCCTCAAATGATCGATCAAAAAAATCATCCGGGTATTTCATGAAGTATTGATCCAGGGCATCCGGTTTTGCGATGAGTATTACCACGGATTCTCTACCGGACCGGCCGACCCGCCCTCCTCTTTGCCAGGTGTTAATGATGGTGCCGGGATAGCCAACAAGAAGGCAGATATCAAGGTAACCAATATCAATGCCCATCTCAAGTGCACTGGTGGAGATGACCCCGAGCAGGTCTCCTCCGGCAAGCCTTTTTTCAATCTGCCTCCTTTCCTCCGGCATAAAACCGGCCCGGTATGAACTAATCTTTTCGGCGAGGTCAGGGGATAATTGGCCGGCCCAGACATGCATCAGTTCCGCAACCTTTCTTGACTGTGTAAAGGCAATAGTCCTGAAGCCGTTACGAATGCAGTTAACAAAGAGCTTGGCCGCATAAAAATTGGCGCTGGTTTCTTCGGGATTAAGAAAGAGGAAATGCTGTCCGGATCTGGGCGAACCCACGGATTGAACAATTTCAAGATTTTCCCCGATCAGGCTCTCGCCAAAGGCAGTCGCGTTACTCACGGTGGCGGACAGCAATATGAATCTTGGATTGGAACCGTAGAGCCGGCAGAGCCTTTTCAGCCTCCGGAGGACCTGGTTGACGTGTGAGCCGAAGATACCCCGATAGGTATGGACCTCGTCCAGAATGACAAACGAGAGGTTTTCAAGAAGTCTTTCCCAGTTTTGGTGATAGGCAAGAATCCCGCGATGGAGCATGTCAGGGTTGGTAAATAGGATGTTGGGCATGTTAGTTCGTATTTTTTTTCGCTTGTAAGGTTTTGTATCCCCATCGTAGATCTCCGCGGAGATTTTTGTCCCCTTGATCCCATTCAGCCACACGCCCAGATTTTTTAACTGGTCCTGTTCGAGGGCTTTTAAGGGAGAGAGATACAGTACCCTGGCGTCCCTGTTATTAAGGATTTCCTCCAGGGCAATAAGATTGTAGATCAGGCTTTTCCCACTGGCTGTGGGTGTGGTGACCAGGACATTTGATCCCTGTCTCAAATGACCAATGGCTTCGACCTGATGACTGTAAAGCCGCCCAAGGCCTACTTTTTTCATGGTTTCGAGGATATCATTATGAAAGGTCGGTTTTAGGCCATAGACAGGATGGCGGGGAGGGAGGTAACGGTGATATACGAACGCATCACGGAAATCCGGATGCGCCCTTATTGTTTTAATCAATCGGGAAGCTTTCACCTGCCTGTTTAACTCCTTGGTTCAACACCTTGAAATGGGTTTGTCGCCTGGGGCTCGTCGCAATGACATTACGACACAGCCTGTTTGGGCGTGGATTCTTTTCTTGATCATGTCAATAATTTTATTCTATCATATTTTTCATGATATTTCAGGTAGTGAAATGCAATGTTTTTGGTTTAAATGTCACAACAACATGGGTCAAAAAAATGGTGACTTATTCAAAAAAAGCTGATAAATAAAGCAATTACTATATTAACATCAAAAGAGGACAAAGACGTTGGTCGCGAATGGCAAGGGAAAAATGCCCCCAATTGTCAGCCTTAAATATAAAAGGGGAGAGCTAATCATAAAGGAAGGTGATTACGGTATCTCCATTTATAAGATTGTTAAAGGCAAGGTTCGTATTTTCAACGAATCGGGAGGAGGAGAAATCCCTTTGGCCACCCTCGGGCGCGGTGAGATAATTGGTGAGATGACCTTTTTGAACAGAGGTGAAGAACCCCGTACGGCCTCTGCAAGGGCGATCGAGGATTCGGAATTGGAGGTATGGCATCCTTCCACCCTTAAGAAGGAATACGAGGAGATGCCACCGGTTATCAAATATATCGTCAACCAGGCATTGCAGCGCCTTGTCCGGATGAACCAACTCGTAACCCAATTCGCTGCCAAAAGACAGCAGAGTATGGAAAAGGCCAAGCAAAGAGAACCGGGTACTGCACAAAGGTTTTATTACAGGAAGGAATTGGATCAGGAGTGCATTTATCGCCCTGTAAATTCACCAAAGACGGTTCGTTTAGGTGGGCGGGTCAAAGATATCAGCCTAAACGGCGTGGGATTGGAAGTCAGATCCAAAAATGCTCTCAATTTTTCTCATGAAGCAGGAGATACATTTCATGTAACCATGATGCTGCCTACCAATAAAAAGTTGACATTTAAGGCCAAGATACAATCCGTTAAGTTGGACCGAACTCTTGGAAGAATTTTGATGGGCTTGCAGTTTGAAGAAATGGACGGCGAGAACAGAAAGACGCTCGGGTTTTTTATGAGGTCGTAGTGGGAGTTTTCACAGATGGAAATTGATCAACTGGTTTATGCATATATAGCCAATGAGGAAGAATATCCGGACAAAACGGTTGTTATCGAGGAAGGCAGTAAGGGTGACTGGGTTTATATGGTACTCGAAGGACAATTGAGAGTAAAAAAGAAAACGGCGAAGGGCACTGTTACTGTATACACTCTTAAAGAAGGAGATATTGTTGGGGAAATGCTCTTGTTAGAGCCGGGGAAAGGTGTTCGAAGCGCATCCGTTATTGCTGACGGACCTGTACGGTTGGGAGTTTTGGATACCGCACATCTTCTCAGGGATTACGACACCGTTTCTCCACAGCTAAAAGGGCTGATCAGATCCCTTATCCAAAGGCTTGAGGAAACAACTGATAAGGTATGTGATTTAGCCGCAGAAGCAACGGGATAGGAGCCGATTCTTTTGCCGACTGTTTCCTGCGTATTTCTGGTGGCGGCTTTTTTTCAATGGTCCAGGTTTTCTCGGGTGGACTCCAACCTTTCCTGACATTGCTCCCATTTCAGGATAAGCGTGTCAAGCTCTTCCCTTACATCGTGATATTCATTTATCAAATGTACACTCTTTTCGCTATCCTTGAAAACCTCCGGGTCTGCGAGTGCATTTTCAAGATCCTTTTGTCTTGATTCCTGTTCGGAAATTCTTCCTTCCAGGTCTACCAGTTCATCCTGGATCGGTTTTAGTGTTTCGCGAAGTAACCTGCGTTTTTCAGCCCTTTCTTTTTTTAGTGCCTTTTTGTTCAGTTTCTTTCTGTTCCGGGCCTCTTCAACTCCACTGCCTGGAGCCGGTATTTTCCGTCCGAATTTGTTTTCCGAATCCATCTCCGTTTCACCCTGGCTGATCTCTGCCCTTAAGAGATGATCATAGTATTCGTCCAGATTGCCCGGATATTCAAAGATTTTCCCCTTTGTAATGTCCCAGATTTTTGTAGACAGCCGGTTAATGAAGGACTGGTTATGGGAGACAAACAGCAGGGTACCTTCGTATTCTGCCAGTGCGTCGATGAGTGCTTCCGAAGATGATATATCCAGGTGATTTGTCGGTTCATCCATCACCATGAGATTCCCCGGCTTGACAAGGAGCTTTGCTAGGGAGACACGGGCCCTTTCACCGCCGGAAAGGGTACCTGTCAAACCGTCCACATCCTCTCCCGAAAACAGAAACGCACCACAAACTCCCCTTACGAAACCGATAGTCTCGTGGGGAACGACCTGGTACACTTCCTGTATAATTGTCTTATTGGGGTCAAGCATTTCCGAGTGGTGCTGGGCAAAATAGCTCATACTGACCCCGTGCCCAAGGGCTATTAGTCCGTCATCCGGTTCTATTTCACTGGCAATCATCCTAAGCAGGGTGGTCTTACCGCAGCCATTGGGCCCGATAATCGCTATTCTCTCACTTCTCAGGACAGCCATGTTCAAGTCTTTGTACAAAAGCTTTTCACCGAACCCTTTCGACACACCTTTGATGGAAAGAACTTCCCTCCCGCTCCGCGGCACCTTGGGGAAGGAAAAATGCACGGTTTTTTCCCTTCGTCGAGTCTCAACCAGGTCCATTTTTTTTACCAATTTGATTTTGCTCTGGGCCTGCCTTGCCTTAGAGGCCTTGGCACGAAATCTTTCAATAAATTTTTGGGCCTCTTTAATCTTCTGGTCCCGGCTGCGGGCTTCGGCTTCAAGAGACTTTTTTTCCTCCTCACGGGCATTCATGTAAAAATCATAATTGCCGCTGTAGGTCCTCATGCCTTCGGGTTCAAGGCTGATAATGCGATGAATCTGACGGTTCAGGAAGTCCCTGTCATGAGACACAAGAATCATGGCTCCGTCAAAATCCCGGAGAAATTGTTCAAGCCATCGGACGGCCGGTATGTCGAGATGATTGGTGGGTTCGTCCAACAGTAAGAGGTCAGGTTTCTGATAGAGAAGGCTTGCAAGGGCGGCTCTCATTTTCCAGCCACCGCTCAAGGAGGAGATAGGCCGGGAAAAATCAGATGTTTCAAAGCCAAGTCCCAGCAGGATTTTTTCCGCTTCATGTGTAGGAAATTGCTGGTCCAGGTGACTTAACTGTTGGTGGATTTCAGCAAGTTTTTCGGCCAGCCGGGTCTGTTCCTGCTTTTCGGACACATCTTTCAGAGAATGCTCAACCGCTCTCAGGTGTACCTGCAGGTCCACCCGTCCCGGAGCGGAAGACAGAACCGAGTTGAGAAGCTGGCCAGATAATATTTCCTGGACATCCTGCGGCAAGTAACCAATCCTTGTTCCCTTTGCCAACCTGACTTCCCCACTGTCCGGGAAGGTTTCGCCCATGAGGAGCCTGAGCAGGGTGGTCTTGCCGGACCCGTTGGGGCCGATCAGTCCAATTCGATCTCCGGGCTCAAGCTGAAGCCCGATCTCGCGGAAAATATCCTTCCCAGCGAATGCGAGGGAGATCTTGAGTGCTGTAATGAGACTCATGTTAATTGATATCCCCTATTATCCTTTAAAATTATAAACATCCAGGTTAGTTAGGCTGAAGCCTGCCCGCCGGACGGCAGGCGGGGATAAAGACTGTTGCCCTTCAGTCTTCAGTCTAAACGCCTTCAGCCTGACTATTTATAATGCTTTGTTTGGTGAAGGCGCAAGGCAAAAGGAGCAAGAAAGTTTCAAGGGTACAATCCCTTATCTTGTCTTATTTTGCCTCTGGTGATAGCATGGGTGGTATTTCACGGAGGCCTGAGTGAATTTTGATGCGCCATGCAGTCATGCACTCGGAAAATAGCTGCGTGCCGGATGTAAGAAAAAGGAGATTTAATCCATGGAATTTGTAAATAAAACCATTGGGCAAATGTTTCAGGAAATAGCGCAGTCATACACTGATCGGCCTGCGCTCGTTCACACGGAAACCGGGGTCAGGACCAATTACGGTCTTTTGGCGTGGGAGGTGGAGCGGGCCGCGAAGGGGTTTATAAAGACAGGCATATTGAAAGGGGACAAAATAGGGCTCTGGGCCCCGAATATCTCAGAATGGATCATATCTTTCCTGGCCATTTCCAGGATCGGGGCTGTCACTGTACCTCTTGACCCGGGTGCAACAGGAGAGGAGCTTCACTTTATACTGGAGCAGTCAGAATGCAAAGCCGTTATAGTAGCTGCGGGGGTGGCGGATGATGAATACGAGGAGAGTATCCTTTACATACGGGATAATATCCCTGCATTAGAGAACATTTTCGCGATTTCGGACAAGGCACATCCCGAGATGATCCACTGGGCCGAATTGACTGCGATGGGGGA
The DNA here is from genome assembly GCA_964620335.1 of uncultured Desulfobacteraceae bacterium. Taxonomy (GTDB): domain Bacteria; phylum Desulfobacterota; class DSM-4660; order Desulfatiglandales; family Desulfatiglandaceae; genus JAFDHL01. The sequence continues at coordinate 3,567 of CAZUHR010000078.1, read as the reverse complement.
AGAAGTTAATGCAGGCATGCTTGACAGTATGGATTCTGTCGTCGCCTCGGAAGATCCGGTGGCAATTATGTATACGTCGGGAACCACGGGCAAGCCAAAAGGGGTTGTTCTGGACCACTTAGGATTGATCAATAAATCTATGTTTTCCACTGAGCGGCAGGGGGTGACTCATGAAGACAGGCTCTGTCTTTTTTTCCCCCTTTTCCACATGTTCGGAAATACCTGCATTGCCCTCGCAGGTCTCCTTAAGGGGGCGACCATTGTCATGCCATGCAAGGTTTTTGAGCCGTCCCGAATACTCCGGACTGTAAGTGAAGAGAAATGCACTGCCGTTTACGGTTCTCCGAGCATGCTTACAGCCCTGATTGACCATCCTGAGTTCCGGAAAAAAAGCTGGCAGTCCGTCACAAAAGGAATTATCGGCGGAGCTCCCTGCCCAGTGGAATTGATGAAAAGACTTGTTGAAGATATTGGTCTGTCCGATATTACTGTGGCCTATGGGATTACCGAGACCTCTTCCTGGATTACCATGACCTACCCGGATGACCCTATTGAATTGAGGGTCTCCACAATTGGGACGCCACTTGGCTGCAATGAGGTCAAGATTGTGGCTCCAGGTACAGGTGATGACCTTCCACGAAAAACCCAAGGGGAGTTATGCACAAGAGGGTTTTTGATGAAAGGCTACTACAAGATGCCTGCTGCCACGGCAGCAGCAATTGATCGGGACGGATGGTTTCACACGGGCGACCTGGGGGAGATGGACGATAATAATTATGTGAAGATTACCGGCAGGATCAAAGATGTGATTGTAAGGGATGGAATTGAAATTTATCCGGTCGAGGTAGAAGAAGTCATTTACAAGCGACCGGAGGTGTCTGAGGCACAGGTTTTCGGGATCCCTGATCCTGAGAAGGGTCAGGAGGTCGTGGCGTGGGTAAAACTCAAGGAGGGATCGAAACTCTCCCTTATTGAGCTTGCCGCACATGTTATTGACAATTTAAGTGCGGAAAAGCTCCCGCAGTATTACAAGTTCGTATCTGATTTTCCCATGACCAGGAGCGGGAAGGCACAGAAGTTCAAAATGGCAGAGATGGCGCGGAAGGAAAGAGAAATTTGATTTTATATTTCCTCCAGGGGGCCACACTGGCCCTGTCTGCTACGATCATGCCCGGGCCTTTTCAGGCCTTTTTGCTTTCACAATCCCTGAAAAACGGTTGGAAGAGTACGCTTCCGGCGGCCTTTGCGCCCCTTGTCACAGATGGTCCTGTTATTGGGCTGGTTTTATTTGTGCTCACACAAACACCTGCGTGGTTTCTTGATATGCTTCGGATTGCCGGCGGCCTTTTTATTCTGTACTTATCCAGGGAAGGATTCTTGGCCTTTAGAAGCCCGGCCCCGGTGCTTAAGCCGTCGAATGATGCAGGCCGGCGGACCTTTTTAAATGCCGTTGTCATAAATGCATTAAACCCGAACCCTTATATATTCTGGAGTGTGGTCGGTGTCCCTATTATTCTTACAGGCTGGCGGGAATCACCAGGGTTTGGTATCAGTTTTGTTGCCGGTTTTTTTGGCACCTTTGTATGCTCCCTTAGCTCTTTAATTATAATATTTTCAACGGCAGGCAGGGTTGATAACAGGGTTACTCGAATTCTTATGGGTATAACTGCTCTGGCCCTTCTAGTATTCGGTCTATACCAGGTTAGCATCGGCGTAAAGGATTTAATGAGGATCCTTTTGTCTTGACATACTAGCCCTTATTTTTATATTCCCTCACTCGTTACACTTAAGATCTTTTAAAAGATGGAAAGGAATATTCATGATACTAAAAATATTGGAAACCGGACCCCTGCTGGTTAGTTGCTATATTGTCGGAGACGAAGAAACCAAGGATGCCGCGGTCTTTGATCCGGGCGGAGACGCGAATGAGATCGTGAAGGAACTTGAGCAGGAAGGTTTGAATTTGAAATACATCATTAATACCCATACCCACTGGGACCACGTAGGCGGAAATAAGGAACTCCAGGAGTCCACTGGGGCGCCTATTTTGTGTCATCGCGACGAGGCACCCGCACTCGGGTCGGCCAGTGGCCGTGCAGCTTTCTGGGGGACTAGTGCCTCCAACTCAGAGGCATCTAAATTCATACAGGAAGGAGATGTAATTGAAGTGGGATCAATCCGTTTTGATGTCATTGACCTGCGCGGTCATTCTGAGGCGGGCCTGGGCTTTGTTTTCGAGGGTGAAGTGGAAATGGAAAGCGGCAAGGAAATGAGAAAGCTGGTGATATGCGGCGATGCTTTGTTTGCGGGAAGTATAGGCCGGACCGATTTTCCGGGAGGAAATATGGAACTTCTCCTTCAAAATATCCGTGAGAAGATATTTACGCTTCCAGATGATACCCTAGTTTTACCCGGCCACGGCCCTGTGACCACAGCAGGTCGCGAAAAGCAACATAATCCCTTTTTTCAGGATTAATCAAACAACACACATTTCATCAAAAATCAATTCTTTATCTTCACCCAATGAGGCTGTGTCACAATCCCTCCCGGTCATTGCGAACGACCAGAGGGAGTGCGGCAATCCCCTTAATTTTGAAGCCTTACGAGATTGCTTCGTCGCCTGGGGCGCCTCGCAATGACATTATTACACAGCCTCAATATGAAGGGATCTAAAAAAACTTCATAGTTATTAGACTTCTTTGCATGTAAAAGGATTCAGCCTGACTACGGATGGAAAAATACTGTTGAGGTTATCATATGATTATCATATGATAACCTATTGAAGGTTCAAGTGGCAAGATAAGTGGATAATTGTTTTGCCAGCCAAAAGCAGGTACAGGCCGGGAAGGCTAAGCTTGCTTTACAAAGTGTTTCTAAAAAGGAGGGGTAAGATGAAAAAAGTTGAGGTAAAGTTCGGTGAGTGGATTGAAAATGGATTTAATCTCTATAAAAATAACTTCGGAATTCTTGTGCTGGCCTCGCTTATTGCCGTTGTGCTGAGCGGCGTAACTGTCGGTATCCTTGCCGGACCAATGTTTGCCGGTGTTCTGCTGATCACCCTGGGGTTGTTTGACAAACAGGAGCCCAAACCCGAAGTCGGAGATGTGTTTAAAGGGTTTGGATATTTTCTGAACTCCTTCCTGTTTATTCTTGTATGGGGGATTGCTCTCATAATAGTATCTTTTCTTCTTGCTCTAGTGCCATGTGTAGGACAAATCGCCGCCATATTCGTAATCTATGTGGCTCAGACATTTCTCATGTTCGGGCTATTCCTTATAGTAGATGAAAATATGGACTTCTGGCCCGCCTCCATGGAGAGTGTTAACAAGGTCAAAACCAATTTGTGGCCCTTTTTAGCCCTCTCGGTTGTCTCAAGTATTATCGGCAGTGTAGGGGCGATCCTGTGTGGTATCGGTGTGGTTATAACTGCACCGATTCAGGCCTGTATCCTGACTGTTGCGTACCGTGAAATCTTCAGCGGCGTCGGCACTCCCGCCGTCACAGAGGGAACGCAGCCCGCGGAAGCAAACACAGGTGGCGAGACTTCCCAACCGGAGTAGCCGTTAC
>CAZUHR010000077.1:0-11010 GCA_964620335.1 uncultured Desulfobacteraceae bacterium | reverse complement strand
TGGGATTCTGCCGATGAAATCTCCGACATCTTTTGAAAACCCACAACTGCCACAACATCATGGAGCCCGGATTTGACAAGTGAATAGGCCAGCCTCACACCCATGCTGCTCGAGGAACACAGGCTCTCCACGTAAAAGGTTGGCTGGGGTGTGAGCCCAAAATATTCGGCAAACACTCCGGCTGGAGATCGCTGTTTGTCATATTCCGGGGCAGAACAGATTACAGAGGCATCAATATCTTTGGCAGTAATATGCGCATCCAGCATGCACTCCCTGAAGCCCTCAAATGCCAGTTCCCTTATCGAACCAGGATATCCCCTGACAAAGGCACTCTGGCCAACACCAATAATTCCTACTTTTCCCATAAGTTACCTCCAAAAAAAATTCTTGGCACACAGGCCCTATTAAAACATTAAAAGTACACGTTCATTTTCCAACCTACCTAACCAATCCTCATTTAAACCGCACTCCTCCCGATATGCTGGGTTCAAGGGAAAAAAGTATAGGGCAAAGAACATTGAGGGGTCAAGGGAAAAGGAATGGCTTTTATGTTGAACTTTGAGCGACTTTCAATTATATTTCCATGAATTCATTGAAGAGAAGTAGGAACGCGGCTAAAGATCCTGGCCATTCAAAACCCTGGCGGATAAGATGGAACACAAAGTTAAATACAATATCGCAAATGAAGAGACCTACCAAGACGGTCAAATCATTTTTTATGAAGGTAGCCCCGGCGACTGGATATATGTCATCCTGTCGGGTTCAGTAGAAATTTCCAAAGAGGTCCGGGGACAGAAGGATATTATTGATAAACTGCAACCGGGTGATGTATTTGGAGAACTCGAGTTCATCGGGGGACTAAAACGAACGGCCACCGCCCGGGCCGTTGGAGAAACTACCGTCGGTATAATGGATCGCGGACTTCTTGAAAAAGAATATAACCAGCTTTCAGGGCAGTTCAGGAGTATTCTTGAAACTATTGTCCTCAAATTCAGAAAGATGCTCGATAGGGCATGCGATTTTATCAGGCGGGCAAATCCACGGATTCTGAAGGCATTACCACTGACATATAAAGACCGTCAGGCCTTTGTCAAGGCTTACACGGCAAATGTGAGTGCCGGCGGCTTTTTCATAAAAACGGAAAATCCCCTGATTCCGGGAGACCAATTCCTGCTAAAGTTGCAACTCCCCGGAGCTCCGGACCCTATTCAAATCAAATGCGATGTGATCTGGACTCGAGAGAAAGAACAAAGTCAATCCGGCCAACCGCCCGGCATGGGAGTAAAACTCTGTAAAATCTCAAAAAAGGATTATAAGCTCCTTGAAAAATATATTCAGGCATCAGAGGCCGATAATCAAAGCACTAATTCCTGATGGAATTTACCTCCTTTTCAAGTGGCCCTCGAACCATTTTGAACTTTCCCCTCACTGACGTGACCACTCCCTTTTTTGTATTTATTATTCTTCGATTTCCTGATAAGAGGTTCTAGCCTAAACAAAAAATCCCCTATGCACAATCTTATAGCCCGCAAAAGGCAAGGCCGGGGGGAAACAAGCTTATTATTCGTACAAAAATTAGAGGTGGCAAGAGAAAGGAGTACATTATGGGATCAAAGACCAAACAGACTAGAGAAGGCCAGAAGACCTACTGGGAAACCAAGCTGAACCAGCGGATATCGGTCCTGGCAGAAAAAAGCATGGAATCTGAGAAAATAGCCAGAGACCCTGGTGTAAGGAAAATAAGGGCCAGGATAAGGCAGGCACAGGGCAGGCTCAAGGCCATCGTCGATTTTCAGAAAAAGGTGGACGAAATTTCCACGATCAAGGCCGAAAAAATGGCCGCCCCAAAAAAAGACAAAAAAGAGAAAGAACAGAAAGAAGAGCCCGATACAAGCAAACGCAAGCAGAAAAAAATGAAGAAAATGGAAAGAAAGGATAAAGAGTAATACATGTGTCTGATACTCTTGGCCGTAAAAGCCCATCCCGCATATAAACTTATAATTGCTGCAAACCGTGATGAATATTATGAACGGCCTACGGCTGCCGCCGCTTTCTGGGCCGATATACCTGATGTTCTTGCCGGAAAGGATCTGCGTGTCGGCGGGACGTGGATAGGTATCACCAGAAAAGGAAGGATAGCGGCCGTTACTAATTACAGGGATCCTGCCTCCATAAAAAGCGGATCCCCTTCGCGAGGAAATCTGGCGAAAGATTACCTGTCAGGCCGTAAAAACCCGGGCGATTTCCTTGCCGGACTGGGAAAAAATGCCGGCCACTACAATGGTTTCAATCTTATTATCGGCGATAAAGATAATCTCCACTGGTATTCAAACCGGGGCAAGGAGATGCGCCATCTCACTCCAGGCATCTACGGCCTTAGCAACCACCTGCTGGATACCCCATGGCCCAAGGTAACCAGGGGGAAAGAGGCCTTCAAGAAACTGCTATCCCTTGAAAAGGATCTCGCACCGAATGCGCTTTTCAACCTACTCGCTGATCAAACAATCCCTGATGATGAAAGCCTCCCTGATACGGGTGTCGGGCTTGAATGGGAAAGAATACTCTCTCCCATCTTTATCACCAGCAAGATCTATGGTACCCGGTCTTCCACCCTTATTATGATTGATATGAACAACCGCGTAACATTTATTGAGAAGACTTTTGATCCGACTTCTGATCATACATCTACCAGCAAATATGAGTTAATGATTGAAAATATTTAGCGCACAGTCTCCAGAAAAATTAACGCTCGAATAATACACTTAAAAAATTGACAACGTTCAAAAGTGTTGGCATCAACATTGATTCTTTCATATTTTTTGAGGCGATGCGAGGTTCCGAAAGGCGTTATCTTAAAAAGAATACCACCGAACTTTGCCGTGGCCAAATATATGCGGTTTAGGCCACAGACTTAATGGGAGTTTGCAGGCTCGTTGGGAAACCGTGTATATATTTGGCCACCCACTCCAAAAGGAATAGATAACGCCTTGAGGAAAGTGGCATCGCCGAAAAGGTGCTTGAAACCATCTTGCCATCACTTATGAACATTAAAAAAAGAAGTGGATACGTTTGTGTTTCTCTTCAGATCTTGAGTGCTTTTCAAAAGTCTTATTCCGGCCTTGTGACCCTGCTCACCACAAGCAGCATCAATGCTGACAGTATAATAGGCAAAATACTCAGGTACTTGGTGCCGAGGGTCATTTCCAAAAATGCCTGTCCATGACCGGTCAGCAGGGCCTTCATAACCAGGCCCCCGTGGATTTTTCCAAGTATGGCCGAACCACCTCCCACAATAACGGCCCAGAGAGCACCGCTTGCCGTGATCTTCACGGTTTTCCGGATAAATGTCCCGAGGGTGGGGATCACAACACCACCCACAAAGACCGTGTATCCTAAAAGCAATGACGAAATGATCCCCTGCTGCCGGCTGGCAATAAACCATGAAACAACGCCGATTATAAGAACCGTCACCCTGGTGATCCTGAGGTTTTTTTCCTGCGCAGTACCAAAAAATGGACGTACCACATTCAGCGTCATTATAGTGGAAGCGGAAATAAGACAGGTGTCCGCCGATGACATTATTGCCCCTAAAAAACCCGCCACAATCAATCCTTTTAGTCCTGCCGGTATGAGGGTGATCAAGGTCTTCGGCAGAGCGGCCTCTGCCGGAATACCCGGAAAATGGGCCCTTGCCATAAGCCCGAAAAAGGCAAGCAAAAAAGCGAGCGGTATAACGAACCCGGAAGCCATCAGGGAGGCCCTTCGCGCCACCCGGTTGTCCCTGGCGCAAAGTACCCGCGAGTAGATATCAGGCCCGACCAAGTAAGGCAATCCTACGATCAGGGGATAGAAAACCAGTACCTCGTACCAGCCGAACGAGTCGGAAACAGGAAAGCTCCAGTGTCCCGAAGGAATGTTCTCCCACAGGGCAGTTGTTGAGTACAGCGATGAAATCAGAAAAACTAATGTAACTAAAAGTCCCCCGGCAAAAAGGAATAACTGCCAAAAATCGGTCCTGATGACTGAGAGTTGCCCTCCCCAGAAGGTATAGAGGGTGAACACGGCTGCCACGAACAGTAATGCAACATCAAAATCAATTGCAAAAAGGCCGGACACGATGCGACCCCCTGCGATGAGCTGGGCCGCAATCACACCGCACCAGGCCACTGAAATCATGATCCCGGCCGGTACAGCCACTTTCTCACCGTATGCCCCTTTCAGTATGTCAGGGAGCGTGTAGACATTGAGGGCACGAACCCGGGAAGCCAATAACAGTGAAAAGGGTATAAGCGCTAACCCGCCGATCAATGCCCACCATGCGCCTGTCAGGCCCCGGGAATAGCCGAGCCCGATGATTCCCATGGTGGAAGAAGCACCAAAAATGGTTGCAACCAAGGACATGGTGATACGACTCGTCGAATATCTCCGTTCAGCCACCCAGTAAGACTCTGCGGACTGATGCCTGCTCCTCCACCCAACAAAGAGCATTAAGAGAAAGTAAACAATGACAATTATTACATCGATCATTTGAACCTACTACCCCACTAATCAATATTCACTATCGAGGTACTACTATGTACTTATGAGAGGCGAAAGTATGGGATTCTTCGAAAGTACGCATCTTTCGGACCAAAACTCCTCTGCCTTGTGCTGCGGCCCGAGTCGTGGTCTGCATTGCAATGGCCCAATGGAATCCAAATCCTTCTGTTACGGCAGGCCGCGGCGAGGGTCGCTTGCAACTAAGGAGTAGATGCGGACTGGAGAAGAGTCCTATGCCGAGCCGTTTGGCTGGCATAGCCAACCAGTATGACCCCACCCTAAGGGTGGGGGGGCTTTATTCCCCAGTAAATCCTCCACCCATTATGAACGACCCCGGAAAATCCAAATACCTCCCCTTGACCTGTTAAAGACCAAAATAATCCCGCACCTCGTCAAGGGAAACCCTCTTCATCTCTTTAAGAAATCTGGTCTTGGTCTTCTTGATCCTGTCAAGGGACTCCCGGAATCTTTTATGCGGAATTTCTCCGCGGATAAGTTTCCCCCTCAATATTTCTATGCTTTCCAGTACACCATCTTGATCTCCGCATATCAAAAGGATATCCGCGCCTGCCTCAAACGAAGCCGCAGCACCTTCAGCCAAACCCCAATGTTTTGAAATGGCCCCCATATCCAGGTCATCTGTCATGATCAGGCCACTAAAATTCAGCGAACCCCTTAAAAGCCCTGTAAGAATCCTGTGTGAAAGAGTGGCAGGAACCTCCGGGTCCAGCGCCGGGTATATGGCATGTGAGGTCATTACCGTTGAAACCCTTGCTGTTATAGCCGACTCAAACGGCGGAATATTTATCTCTTCCATTTCAACGGTATCCGCCTCTATGGTTGGGAGATGGTGGTGAGGGTCCAGGGAAGTCTTTCCCAGCCCTGGAAAATGCTTGGCCACTGCCATAACACCATTCTCCTGAAGCACCTCAATGACCTTACGGCCAAGCAGGGCAACCTCTTCAGGGTTATCGCTAAATATCCGGCCCTCTAAATGCTTTTCAGGTTCTCCCCTTCGCACATCGACAACCGGGGCCAGATCCATGTTCAAGCCCACAAGACTCATCTCACGTGCTGTAATCCTGGCAAACTCCATCGCCTTATCCACAGGCCTTGGATCCTCTCCTATTGCCCTGTTTCCCGGAAAACGGGTAAAGGGTTCCTTCAACCTGGCCACAGGTCCCCCTTCCTGATCAATTGAAAGGAAAAGTGGTATACCGTGATATTCCATGGCCATGTCCTGCAAATCATTGCAAAGCGTTGCCAGCTGAACGGGATCTTGGACGTTCCTTTTGAACAGTATAACGCCACCAAGGCCGTAATCCCGTATAAGCGATTCCGTGCCACTATCCACGCGTGACCCCGGCATTCCGGCCATAAAGAGCCGCCCTATTTTGGTATCAAGTTCTGAAAGATCGAGTATAGAATGCAAAAGGCATATCTCCTTTGTTATAATAGTTACCAAAAACTTCACCCAAACCGCTTCACCAAAGCTGTGGCAACTTTTAAATTAATACTATCCCGTTGACATCCCCGTTAAGGATGTATAATCAGTAGACAATAATTGCAATGAAAAAAGGTGCCCCGTGAAAGCCATGATCCTTGCAGCGGGCCTCGGGACAAGGTTGAGGCCGCTCACCTCCAACATACCTAAAGCCCTCGTGCCGGTTGGAAACAGGCCGGTTATTGAAAAGGTAATAGAATATCTTAAGACTCAGGGCGTGACCGAATTTGTCGTGAACGCCCACCATCACCACAAGCAAATTGTCAAACACCTGGATGATATCGGACAATTGGGAGCAAAAATCGAGGTCCGCGTGGAACCTAAGATTCTTGGCACAGGAGGGGGTATTAAAAACACCGAGGATTTCTGGGATACAGATCCTTTCTTTGTGATAAATGTGGATATCCTTTCGGATATTGATCTGGCTCAAGCCTATGAAGCACACAAAAAAGACTGTAACCTGGCAACATTGATCCTGCATGACCATGAGCCGTTTAACCAGATCCGAATTGATGACCGTTTGAATATCACCGATATCGCCCGGGAGAACCAAACCGGCAGGCTTGCATTTACCGGTATACATATCATTGAACCCGAACTTCTTTCCCATATTAAGAGGGGAGTGCACTCCAATATTATTGATTGTTACCGCGAACTGATAAAGGCTGGCGAGCCTATCAGGGGGTATATTTCAGAGGGACACCGCTGGCGGGACATAGGCTCAATTGAAAGCTATATACTCGCAAATAAGGATGCCCTGAGAGGAAAGTCTTCTTTAGTGGATCCGGGTTGCCACATAGAAGCTTCTTCAAAGTTGATGGACTGGGCGGTCATTGGCGCGAAAGCGATAATTGAACATGACGTTGAAATCAGAAGATCCATTCTCTGGGAAAATGTGAAAATCAGAAAGGGCATAAAAGTCATAGACAGCATTGTCACAGCCTCAAGGGAAGTTCGGTCCGATCTGATTAACGGGATTCTTTAATTTTTCATCGTAAACAACGCTGCTCGCTGCCGAGTAATTTTTATGCACTATGAAATAAAAAAATCTATTCTGGATTTCCTGAAACAGAGCGACCAGGCCATTGAAGAAATAGATTTTCAGCCGCTCCCCGGAGACGGGTCAAGACGGCTTTTCTGGCGTATTACGAATTCCGCAACAGAATCCTCTCTCATAGCCATGTCAAACCCGCCCTCTGATAATGCCGCAAAGCGAGAAAACCTTGCCTATTTGAAAATCGGAAGCCATCTCCACCTGAAAGGTGTTCCCGTACCGGAAATTTATCGATATGATCTTGAATGCGGCCTTTTCATTATGGAGGATATGGGGCCTACAAACCTCCAGCACATGGTAGCCTCGAACAGAGATCCCCTCCCCTTGTATTATAAGGTACTGGAACATCTTTTCCGCATGCAGGTTGACGGGGCAATGGGTTTTGATACCGGATGGTGTTGCCAGACACCAAGATATGATCAAAAGGTTATGCGCAGGTACGAGACGGACTATTTCACGGAAGCTTTTCTCTGCAGATTTCTTGGTCTTAAAACAAAATGGCCTGAACTGGAAACTTCTTTTAACCACCTTTCTGAAACAACATCCATGGCTGAAAGCAACTTCTTTCTCCACCGCGATTTTCAGTCAAGGAATATTATTGTCTCTGGAGGCAGTATCGGTATCATAGATTGGCAGGGCGGACGGCTGGGTCCTCTTGGCTATGACCTTGCATCCCTCATTATTGATCCCTATTCAGATCTGCCTGTACAGGATAAGGAGAAGGTCTATCACAGATACCTCTCGCTGATCAGGGAGGAAAATGACGAATGGGTAGAACCTTTCGAAAAGTATTTCCCCTACCTTGCGATACTTAGAAACCTCCAGATCCTCGGTGCCTTTTCGTATCTGTCGAAAGTAAAAGGAAAAAAGTACTTTGAGGCATATATACCTGCAGCCGTAAGAACCCTCCATGATTCGCTCCACCAGCTGAACGACCCGAAGCTTAGCACGCTGAGGGATCTTATATCCGAAATTGAACCTTTCGAAAAATATCTCGACATGTACCGTTCCGGTGGATAAGATTTGTACTATGGAAAAAAAAGGCGCAAAATCAAAGTATTATTAATGATCTGAGCGCGTGATTTTTTCAGCTCAAAAGGAGGAAACCATGGAAGACTGTATATTCTGTAAGATTGTAAAAGGGGAAATACCTAGCTTCAAGGTATATGAGGATGAAAAGGTCTTCGCTTTCGAGGACATAAGCCCCATATCCGTAGGTCATACACTCATCATTCCCAAAAGGCATGCACAGAACCTATGGGATATCCCCGACGAAGACCTTGCTTCGGTGCACCTTGCCTCAAAAAAGATCATTAACGCCATTAAAGACGTCCTTAAGCCAACCGGCGTAGCCTGCCTTCAGCTAAATGGCCCGGGTGCAAATCAGGTTGTTATGCATTATCACCTCCACCTGATTCCTCGTATCAGCGGAGGGCCTGAACTACCCGTGGCATCTTGGGAACTCAAACAGGGCGACATGGACGCAATCAAACAAACAGCCGAAAAAATAGCGGCAGCTATCAAATAGCCAGACCTGGTTATAGGGGGAAATATAGAAGCTACTCAATCAGTTCCACGTTCCAGTACAGATAATCCCTCCAGGTATGTGGAACTTCCCTGAACCCGATAGTGATCTTCAAGGCCGGTAGCCATTTGGGACGGGATGGCTTGCGGATTAGCCTCATGCCAACTTCAGTAGGAATGTAACCGCCCTTTTTCCTGTTGCACTTAACGCAGCATGTAACAATGTTGGTCCATTCGGTTTTGCCACCGCGGGCTTTGGGGATAACATGATCGTAAGTGAGTTCTTCGGAAGAAAACCGCTCCCCGCAGTATTGGCAGCGGTATTTATCTCTTGCATAGATATTCTGTCTTGAAAATTTGACTTCATCATTTGGTCTCCTAACCATCTTGAGTAGCCTTATAACCGAAGGCAATTTGATGGTAAAGCTGACCGAGTGAATTTCACGTCCATACTCCTCGAGGACTTCAACCTTGTCCAACAGGAGTAAGGTAATCGCCCTTTTCCAGTTGATGATCTTCAACGGTTCATAAGTAATGTTGAGCAATAGGACTTGTTCCATAAGGCAAAACTCGGTTAAATTTTCGGCACCTAAAAACGAAGCTCTTTTTTCTCAACGAGTGAAATTAACCTAAAAAAGCTAAGAATTCAAGCAAAAATTTGAGATTTAACCCAGTCTTACACATTATTAAACGTTTCTGTTTTTATTCTGGACACAAGGCTCAAAACAACTATTTAATATTCTCCGTAGCATATTTGCAGATTTTCCCGGGAAAATACTATGTGGTTTTATTGGATCGCCGGCGCTATTTTCGCATACATTTTCTTAGTACTCTTTTTCCTCTATCTGGTTCACAGGATTCCCCGAGAACCAGTCAAAGAGGTACCCGATTGGGGTCGTATCATAGATACCCTAATCCCTAGTATTGATGGCGGCTCACTTGAGGTCTGGCGAGTCGAGCCTGAAGGCCGGTCACGGGGTATTGTCCTACTGGCCCATGGCTGGAGCCGAAACCGGGATCGTATGGTCTCGAGGGCCAGGTTATTCGGGCAACTGGGATTTACCACCGTCCTTCACAGCGCTCGTGACCACGGTAATTCAACCCCTTACCGGTTTATGAATGCCTTTCGGTTTGCCGAGGACATTGAGGCTGTTCTAAAATGGATAAATGAACCGGTTCTCCTGTACGGACATTCAGCAGGCGCAGCAGGAGCTATCATTGCGGCTAACCGAAACCCCGACAAGATAAGTCTTCTCTTTTTGGAGGGCTGCTACGCACGAACAAAAGAGGCGCTTCTAAGCCTTTATCGAAACTACAGCCGGTTCTTCGGCGCCCTTTTTGCGCCAATGGTTGTTCTTTTTATGGACATCTTCTACAGATTTAGATTAGACGAAGTAAGCCCGGTCCGGCTGGCACCCGCCATCAACATACCGGTCCTGATAATTCACGGTGAACATGACCAGAATTTTCCCCTGGATCATGCATGGAGGCTGAGGGACAGCTTTCCCGCTGGAAGGGCAGAACTATTTGTAGGCTTGGAAGCTGATCACAGCAGTTCATCTCTCACGTCTGAATACCCGATAGCAATCAAGTCATTTGTGGACCGCCACCTCCCCTTACAGACTTGGCATCAAACTGCAAATCCTTCCTGATTTGGCTGATTTGACTTGACCACTTTATCTCCGATATTATATATTAATTGGTAATTTGTTTAAATTTAGCCAATTTGAAACAAGATAAATAACAGGCTTTTGTCAGTTATGCTTCACACCCCTAAGATTCATTCACTGAAAAGTAAAAACATGAAAAAAGGGAGAAAATAAAATGGCTGAAAAGACAATCAAGTGCCCAAAGTGCGGTCATGAGAATATATTTCCTTCAGAAGAATGCATAAAATGCGGGAGCAGCTTTGCGCTATTTGCTGAAACTCGATCTGTACTTGAAGAGCTAAAACATGAGAACGAGGAAATAGAGGAACTACTCCCCCTGGAAGAGGACGAAGAAGAGAACTCGGTCGTGTGCCCAAAATGCGGTCATGAAAACCCTCTTTTAAGTGAAGAATGCATAAAGTGCGGGATTGTTTTTTCAAAGTATTATGAGGTCCTAGCAAGAAACCAGGAGGACGAAGAAGAGAGAGAAAGGGCATTAAGGAAAAAGGCGGCGGCGGAACAAAGGGCTGAGGCCTTAAGAAAACAAAAAGAGGAAGAAGAAAAGGCCGAGGCGCTTAGAAAACAAAAAGAAGCGGAACTAAGGGCCGAGGCACTGAGAAAGCAGAAAGAAGAGGAAGAAAAGGCTGAGGCACTGAGAAAGCAGAAAGAGGAAGAAGAAAAGGCCGAGGCACTGAGAAAGCAGAAAGAGGAAGAAGAAAAGGCCGAGGCACTGAGAAGAC
>CAZUHR010000076.1:0-11019 GCA_964620335.1 uncultured Desulfobacteraceae bacterium | reverse complement strand
GTGCCGGGGCCACTATTGGAGGTATGATTGCCAATAACGCCAGCGGAACCCGTACTGTGCGTTACGGATCTACAAGGGCCAATATACTGCGACTGACCGTGGTTTTGGCAGGCGGAGAAATCATGCAGATCGGGAGCCGGGCTTCAAAAAGCTCTTCGGGATACGATTTGATAAATCTTTTTGTCGGATCCGAAGGAACACTTGGGATAGTGGTTGAAGCAACTGTTCGATTGAGAGGGGTGTCTGAAGAATTTTCCGCCGCCATTGCAACATTTAAGAGCGTCGAAACGGCGGGAAAAGCTGTTTTTGAAGTCATGCGCTCCGGCCTTGATCCTGCTTCGGTTGAGATTTTGGCTCCTGAATGTATTGCGCTTATCAACAAAGAGAAGGGATTAGGCCTGAGTGTTTCCCCCACTCTGTTCATGGAGTTCCACGGTCCTGCTAGGAAGCAATTGGAAGATACCATGAAGATGGCCCATGAAATTTGCATGTCTGTAAGTTGCCGTGAGTTTAGAGCAGGAATCGACAGGAAGGATCGGGATGATTTTCTAAAAGCTCGTCATGAGTTTGCTGAAATGATAATGAGGAATCATCCAGGTCGTTCTCATATTGGCATTGATGTGGCTGTCCCCATTTCGGCCTATCCCAAAATCATATCCCTAGCCAGGAAGGAATCAAACAATGCGGGCATTCCGGGATATACATTCGGCCATGCCGGTGACGGCAACCTGCATCTTGTGTTCATGGGAAAAACCGGGGACAGAAAGGAGTGGGGTATTATTGATGGAATAAATCAACGTATTGTGGAAGAGGCATTGGCCCTGGGAGGGACGGCGACGGGGGAACACGGTGTGGGCATAGGGAAACGGAAATTCATGGAAGCGGAGCACGGAATAAGCCTGAAGTGGATGAAACGAATCAAAGATTTGTTTGATCCAAAGGGGATACTGAACCCCGGCAAAATATTTCCATAACATGTAGGCGGGAGTTGTCACGATCTTGTTTCTGTCATCCAAATGTATTATATCTACAGTGCAGGTCTTATGCTGTCCCCCATTGCTTCAATGGTCGAGGCTGTATCCTTATCATTGCCGATTGTAACCTCGGGACTTTTAGGTGCAAGAGCGGTACGTTCGCAACGTACAGGCCAGGGGTTCGAATCCCCTCATCTCCACCAAATTGTGTTATGGTATGTTTTATTAAGTATTATTCGGAATTACTGTAATATAAGGATTTAAATTTAGTAGGGAGCGAAAGGATATAGAGATAGATGGAAAAAAGTGAGCAAAGAATGTTGTTTCGAATAAAAGATACTTAATGTCTAAAATCAAATACTTATTTTGATTTTAGTGTTAGCCTGAGTGCATTATAGCTTTTACTTGCATGAAAATATGGCCTGTGATAAAAAGTCTATTGTTCGTTAGGATGCGAACGGGGTATACAATCTATGCCTGTCCATAACAACCACATTTTAGTTCGGACCACCGCAAAGACTGATATTATTGATATCACGCCCGAGATTTCAAGAGAAGTGAAAGAATCCTCCGTCGTGAACGGAGCTGTCACCGTTTTTGTTCCAGGGTCAACGGCGGCCGTTACAACCATTGAGTTTGAAAGCGGTGTTATAAATGACCTCGAAAAGGCCATTGACAGGATGGCTCCGGAAGGTATTTATTATGAGCACAACGAGAGGTGGGGTGATGGGAATGGCTATGCCCATGTCCGTGCCGCCATGATCGGCCCGTCTCTTCATATTCCCATTGTGGAGGGCAGTATGACCCTGGGGACGTGGCAGCAGATTGTTTTGCTCGACTTTGACAATAGACCTCGCAAGCGTCGGATCGCTGTTCAGATTTCATAGGCCTACAGCATTAAGTTCTGCGAAAAGGCAAAACACAAAAGCTGAATTTTCTTAAAGGGTATTAATTGGAAAAACATGTTTCCAAAGATGCTTCGGATTTGAGTGAAAAGTTAATTTTTCCAGACCATGATTTGGTGCGAAACCTGTGCGGGGAGCACAATGCGCATATTCGTTTAATAGAAGAGAAAACAGGGGTTTCAGTAAATGTGAGGGGAAACGTTTTATCGCTTAAAGGCGGAGATTGGGAAGTAGAACTGGCCGGAAAGATCCTGAACCAACTTTATGAACTCCTTAAGGCCAGCTATCCAATTTATTTGAATGATGTGGACTATGCAATAAGGATCCTAAGCGGCAACCCGTCGGTTGATCTTAAAAGGATATTCAAGGATGAAGTCTATATTTCTTCCAAGAAAAAGATTATAACGCCTAAGACAATTAATCAGAAGCAGTATATTGACAGTATCAGAAAATTTGACATTGTATTTGGAATCGGGCCGGCAGGTACCGGGAAGACTTATCTCGCAATGGCCATGGCCGTAGCTTCTTTAGCTAAAAAGGAGGTTAACAGGGTGGTCCTTGCGAGACCAGCGATTGAGGCTGGAGAACATTTAGGGTTTTTACCCGGTGATCTTTATGAAAAGGTAAATCCCTATCTCAGGCCTCTATACGATGCGCTCCACGATATGATGGATTTTGATAATGCGTCACGCCTGCTTCAGCGGGGCGTGATTGAAGTGGCTCCTATAGCTTTCATGAGGGGAAGGACGTTGAATGATTCCTTTGTGATCTTGGATGAGGCCCAGAATGCGACCTCCGAGCAGATGAAGATGTTTCTGACGCGTCTTGGTTTTAGTTCTAAGACAGTTATCACAGGGGATGTGACCCAAACGGATCTCCCAAATGGCAAGATTTCCGGGTTGGTTCAGGCCAAAGGAATTCTTGAAGGGGTAAGGGGTATTCAATTTGTGTATTTCTCCAGAGAGGATGTTATCAGACACCCATTAGTCCAAGAAATAATTGATGCCTACGAAAGACTGGAGAACAAAAAACAATAGACTATAAAGCAAAAGGGAAAGTGACCAAAGCTTTTTTTGGGACACAGTGTAAAAATGAATAAGTCCGATAAGACGAAGTCGCTCAGGAAAACCAAACCGCACAGGAAACGGGAAAGGGACACACTTCCCGGAGCCAAGAAGAGTATTTGGAGGACTGGTTTTTGGTTACGACCTGAGGTGAAACGGTGGTATATACTGTTTGGCTTGTGTGTGATTATCTCTGTTCTCCTTTTCCCAAATATCCTGAACCGTCCAAAAAAATATGAGCTCGGTGACGTGGTAGAGAGGGATATCAAGGCATCACGTGAGCTTCTCGTTGAAGACGATGAATTGACAGAGAAGAACAGGCAGGAAGCTGTAAAGGGAGTGCTTCCCGTGTATGATTTTGATCCGACAGCTACAGATCTTGTTGCCAGGATACGGGAGGCTTTCGACCAAGGCAGGGGATATTTAGCTGAGTACCTTTCTGTTATTCATGATACGGAGAAGGCTCAATCGAATGTCGAGAATTCCCCGACTAAAAATATTGATGTTTTGAAAAGCCAGTTTTTTGAGATCCTTGACATTCCCCCCGACGATAATCTTTTTGCGATACTCGTAAAAAACGGTTTCCCCTCCGAATCGGCAGAAGTTACCATTAGCCTTCTCACACAGGTCTTTGAAAATGGTGTTGTTGGCAACAAAAAGATGCTTATGAATCAAAGTGGGAAGGGGATTATGCTGCATGATATTCATACGGGAAAAGAGATCAGGCTTACAGATCTGGATCGTTTTAATGATCTTCGTGCAGCTACGGATTTAGTAAAAAAGCAGAGTAAGGATTTAAAAAATTTAAGTATATCTAAAGAACTATCAGAAGTCTCATTAAAACTGGCTATAACTCTGATCAAGCCGAATCTTACTTTTAATAAAAGGGAAACGGAGTTGAGAAAGGACCTCACTCGGAAGTCGGTCAAACCCTTTTATTTCATAGTGAAAAAGGGTGAAATGCTTGTGAGGGAAGGTGAAAGGATTACGCCCGAGCACCTCCTCAAGCTGTCGGAGCAGTATAAGCTGCTTGAGCGTGAAGAAATGCTGGGTCGTGCTCCTGCAATGGCTGTTTTAATCGGATTTCTTATCTCGGCCATGTACCTTGCAGGCTTGATGACCGGTCGATCTACCAAGGCCGAAACAAGGGATTTTCTATTTAACGCTGCAACACTCCTGGTTATTTTTCTGGTGGTCATGGCATCAAATTTCGTGTCCGAGGAAATTGCTCGGGGGTTTCATTTTTTCGCTCCGAGGGCCCTTCTATTTGCTGTGCCGGTCGCAAGCGGCGCCATGCTCATCTCGGTATTTCAGGGAATAGGTGTTGCAGCCAGTTTTTCTCTTATTGCTTCGGTCCTTGCCTCGCTAGTTGTCGGTGGTCAGGTGGAGTTTTTCATCTATTTTTTCATCAGTTCACTTGTGGCTGCGTATGGTGTAAAGAACTGCCGGGAGAGGGGCATCTTTATAAAGACTGGATTGAAGGTAGGAGTGTCCAATATTGTCCTGGCCCTTTCTATAGAGGTGTTATCAGGTTCTTTCCATTCAATTGAGGCCCTGATCGTTTTTGCATCTGCCTTTATTGGAGGGATACTCGTAGGAGTTATTGCTACCGGCCTTCTTCCTTTGATAGAGATGTCCTTTGGCTATACCACAGACATTAAACTCCTTGAGCTGGCCAACCTTGACCAACCTCTCCTGAGGGAGCTCATGGTTCAGGCCCCGGGAACCCATCATCACAGCGTTATTGTGAGCAATCTGGTTGAAGCTAGTGCACAGGCGATTGATGCGAATCCTCTTCTGGCAAAAGTAGCTGCATACTATCATGATATAGGGAAGACTAAAAAACCTCTTTACTTTATCGAGAACCAGGCGAACTGTGGAAACAAGCATGAAAAGCTGGCTCCATCCATGAGCAGCCTGATATTAATATCCCATGTCAAAGATGGTGTAGAACTGGCCAAGAAACATAAACTTGGCAGAGAGCTCATCGATATTATCCGACAGCATCACGGAACAAGCGTGATCACTTATTTTTATGAAAAGGCAAAGGAACAGGGGGAGAAGAAGGGAGGAAAGTCCTCCCAGGTCAAAGAAGAAGATTTTCGGTATCCTGGGCCCAAACCTCAGACCAAGGAAGCTGCTCTTGTTTTGCTTGCGGATGTGGTGGAGGCTGCTTCGAGAACCCTTGTGGATCCCACGGCCGCACGCATTCAGGGAATGGTTCAGAACATAATAAACAAAGTTTTCTCTGACGGCCAGCTTACTGAGTGTGAACTTACATTGAAAGATTTTCATGAGATTGCGAAGAGTTTCAATAAGACATTGAGTGGAATTTTTCATCACCGTCTCGAATATCCCGAGCCGGTAGTAAGAACCACGCCAGCCAAAATGGTGGGAAATGGAAATACAGATCAATTCTCAGCGGGAGATTCCTGGGCTGAAAATTCAGAAGATAAAGCGCAAGCTGGAGAAAGTCTTAAAAGACTTGGCTTGTCATGATAAAGAACTTAGTATCCTGTTCACTGACGACAAACAGATTGCCGAATTAAACAAACGATATTTGCAGAGAAAGGGGCCCACAAATGTGCTGGCCTTTCCCATGGCCGGAGGACCGGTTCCCCAAGTAGAATCGGTCATGCTCGGGGATGTAGCTATTTCGATAGATACCGCACTGAGGGACTCAGAGGAATTGGGTGAGCCCCTGGAATATACTATCGATCGATTACTAATACATGGTGTCCTACACCTTTTGGGCTATGATCATGAGAAATCGTCTGGGCAAGCAAAAAGGATGGCCCTGGAAGAAGAAAGATTGATGGCAGTAATGATGGAGGCTTAGTATATGGCACGCTTAGCAGTAAATGTGGACCATGTGGCAACAGTTCGACAGGCAAGAGGTATTGATGAGCCTGATCCGGTATTGGCCGCGGGTCTCGCGGAACTGTCCGGCGCTGATGGTATTATCTGTCACTTGAGAGAGGACAGGCGCCATATTAATGACAGGGACCTTAGGCTTTTACGCCAGACTGTAAAGACGCGGCTCAACATGGAAATGGCAGCTGTTGACGAGGTCATTGAGATAGCCCTTGAGATTAAACCTGATCTTGTTACATTGGTTCCTGAAAAAAGAGAGGAATTGACAACAGAAGGGGGCCTTGATGTTAAGTCTCAACGTGACTACTACGGAAGTGTAGTAGAGCGCCTTGCGGCAGCCGGTATTTTGGTAAGTTTCTTTGTTGATCCCGATCCGGAACAGATCAGAATTTCTCACAAGTGCGGCGCACATATCGTGGAGATACATACCGGACAATATTCGGAAGCTCGGTCCGAATCGGACGCTGTTGAAAAATTCGAGCGTATTGTTGCTGCGGCGGAATCGGCAGCGGATTTAAACCTGGGCATTAGTGCCGGTCATGGGCTGAACTATTCAAATATAAAACGGTTTAAGGACCTGCCTCAAATTGAGGAATACAGCATTGGGCATAGCATAGTTGCGAGAGCGGTTCTAGTTGGTTTTGAAAGGGCGGTTCGGGAAATGATTGAGCTGGTGAAATATTATTAAAAATGATTTTTGGAATCGGAGTAGACTTGGTCCGCATTAGTCGGATTGAAGCAATAATAAAGAGATGGGAGAATAGGTTTATTCACAGGGTGTTTACCACCCATGAAGTCGATACTTGCTCCCAGAGGGCCTCTTCGGCTTCTGCCTTTGCCCTAAGGTTCGCCGCAAAGGAGGCCTTTTCCAAGGCCCTTGGCCTGGGCATGCGAGAGGGTGTCAAGTGGAGGGAAATAGAGGTTTTCAACTATCAGGGCGGCAGACCTGGCATGAGACTTTATGGGACATGTGCTGATATTTGTCGCGAAAAGGGTATATCCGATGTTCATCTCAGTCTTTCTGATGAGGGGGATTATGTTGTGGCTGTGGTGGTTCTTGAGAAGGATAACGGGGTGGGAAAAGGAGTTAAGGCCATATGCTGAATGCCAGTGATATTATGACCACCAATGTCATAACCGTCCGAAAGGACACGAGCCTGAAGGACCTTGCTAAGCTACTGTACGAAAACCATATAAACGGGGTGCCGGTAGTTGACGCTGATGGTCTGGTCATAGGAATAATCTGTGAGAGCGATCTGATCCGGAAAGATAAGAAGCTCCATATTCCCACAGTGGTGGCTATTTTCGATTGGGTTCTTTATCTTGAGAGGCCCAGTAAAATTGAAGAGGAGATTCAGAGGATCAATGCCACCAAGGTGGAGGATCTCTATACTAAAAAGGTAGTTACGGTAGATGAAAAGATGCCGGTCGATGAAATCGCCACTATCATGGAGCAGAAGAAGATATCAACGATCCCCGTTATGGATGGAAATCGTCTGGTGGGCATTATCGGTAAGACGGATTTGTTAAGGACCCTTATCCATTGAATCAAGGGGATGCGTGATATATAAGCGTTCAGCTTTCAAAACCAGGCTTTTACTCGGCCACGTGATGACGGGCTAAGATCCTAGTTTAACAGATTAGAGATGAAAAGTATGCAGAAAGAGCAGAACTCTTAACGCTGATGGCTGAACGGGTGCTGATATACAATACGGTTGCTGATCGCGAAACGATCAAACTGGGCCAGAAACTGGGTTCAGTTTTGTGTAAAGGCGATGTGATCGCCCTGGCAGGAGAACTCGGGAGTGGAAAGACCTGTTTTGCCAAGGGAATAGCCATAGGTCTCGGGGTATCTCCAGAAAGTGTCATTACCAGTCCCTCTTTTTCATTGCTCAATGAGTACGAAGGCCGGTATAAATTTTTTCATATGGATGCTTATCGACTGGAAAACCTTTCTGATTTCGTTTCCGCCGGCCTCGATGAATACTTCTATCAGGATGGTGTTGTGGCCATGGAATGGGCTGATCGATGGCCGGCAATCCTACCGGATTGGAGTGTGAAGGTTGAATTTGCAATAGTGGATGATCGTTTGCGCAAAATAACCCTGTCCGGTTACCATGCCAGGGCCGTTGAGATACTAAACGATATTGAAGCTCCCTGCAACAAGAATTCGGCGAGCTCTGTCGAGTCTTTACGGGTGATGCCCTAGGCTATGAGCGACTAGCCTTGAGCCGTTCGGCCCTAAGCTCACGGCAGGAGGGCTCGTCGACAAGTATCGGACCGAATGGCGCTTCGTGCATTTTCAAAAGCAGTTGGATTAAGGTTGCTGGATGGCTTTGATAGTTCAAAAATATGGCGGTACCTCCGTTGGCAGTATTCGAAAGATAAAGAATGTCGCCAAAAAAGTTATCGATTTCCACAGGCAAGGGCATCAGATGGTAATTGTTTTGTCTGCCATGGCAGGGCAGACAGACGGGTTGATCAAACTAGCTCACGAATTGACTGAAGACCCCAATCCCAGAGAACTAGATGTTCTCATGGCTACTGGTGAACAGGTCAGCGTGGCCCTTTTTGCTATAGCAATAAAATCCATGGGGTATGATGCCCGGTCTCTCCTTGGTTTCCAGGCGGCCATTTATACTGATGATTTATTCGGAAAAGCCAGAATTCACGAGGTGAAAACCGAGCGAATCACAAGTGAATTGGAAAAAGGCCGAATTGTTGCTGTTGCCGGTTTTCAGGGTCTTGACGATCACGGCGACATCACTACCCTGGGAAGAGGCGGTTCGGATACCACCGCCGTTGCTCTTGCAGCGGCCTTGAAAGCCGATGTCTGCGAAATTTTTACAGATGTTAACGGTATCTACACAACTGATCCAGACATCTGCCCCAATGCCAAAAAAATGGATACTATTTCATATGATGAAATGCTTGAAATGGCCAGCCTCGGTGCTAAGGTTTTGGAAATCCGTTCTGTTGAATTTGCAAAGAAGTATAACGTGCCGATCCATGTAAGATCGACTTTTGCAGAGGAAAGGGGTACTATGGTGATTGCTGAAACGAAGGATATGGAGCGGGTTCTGGTATCAGGAGTAGCCTATAACAAGAACGAAGCCAGGATCACAATAAAAAGGGTGCCAGATAGGCCTGGGATTGCATCTCGAATATTCGAGCCTGTTCTTAAGGCCGGTATCGTGGTTGATATGATAGTTCAGAACATGAGCGAAGATGAGTTCACGGACATGACGTTTACTGTGGCCAAGGCCGATTTTTATAAGGCCATGAAACTCGTGAGCGAGGTGGCGCAAGAAATTGAAGCAGAAAAGGTCTTGGGCGATGAGAATATTGCCAAAGTCTCTATCATTGGCGTGGGAATGAGAAGCCATGCCGGTGTTGCTCAAAAAATGTTCAAGGTCCTCGCAAGGGAAAACATTAACATAATTATGATAAGCACCTCTGAAATAAAAATATCCTGCGTCATAGAGGAAAGATATACGGAACTTGCCGTTCGCGCCCTTCATGAAGCCTTTGGGTTGGATGATGAACGAAAAATGGGTCAATGATAGCAAAGGAGAATTTTTCCTTTTGCTTTTCATCATTCTCGCCCTTTATGTTATAAAAGGTAGCTTAAACTTATCCCCTCCTGGCAGGATTGCACACGAAGAAAAGGTTTTCGTGAGGATTTCAGGGAACATAACACGACCTGGAATTTATGGGTTCTCTCAGTCGCCCACTTTGAAAAACCTTGTGGCTAGGGCAGGTGGATTGCTGTCTGAAACTGAAGAGGGCCTGCCTTCAGAGGCCATCCTGTTTGACTCCGGCTCGGATATTGAGGTACTGAGAGACGAAAATGAGCATAGGGTTTTCAGGGGAGAAATGTCGGCTTTTTACAAGATTACCCTGGGGATACCAATTTCACTCAACAGGGAATCCTTGGATGGCTTGACTGCAATTCGGGGGATAGGTCCCGGGATTGCCAGTGCGATCGTTTGCGAGAGGGCCAGAAGGGGCGGTTTTAAGAGCCTGGACGAACTCATGTCCGTTCCGGGTATCGGCCGAAAACTTTATATAAAGGTAAGTCCTTACCTGGTGTTATAAGGGACTTTAAAAAACAGAAAGGTTTTGCCATGAGAATAAAGCAGACTGTTCCTGACTGGTTGGTTGGATTGCTAGTAACCCTGTTTTTTCTATTCATTACCTTCACCGGGATTTTGGATTTTACCGACGCAATAGAAATGAAGACCTTTGATTTCAGGACAAGGTTGGCTGCGTCTGGCGAGAGAAATCCCGATATTGAACTGGTAGTGATTTCAGACGATGACCTGTCGGAACTGGGGCGGTTTCCATGGCCGAGAAATATCCTTGCACAGGGCATCCAGAATCTTTCTCTTGCTGGAGCCAAAGTCATCGCACTGAACATACTATTTACCGAACCGGAGGAAAGTGCAGGTCTCAAGGCCATCAGGCGTTTGAGGAAAGACTATGAGGAGGCGGGGCTTGCGCAGCAAGGCCCAGGACTTGCTTTTTACAAGGATTTGTCTGAAGCAGTAGCCAACCTGGATAATGACGCCAAGCTCTATACAGCTCTCAAGAATGCTGGTAACGTTGTATTGCCAGTTTACTTCGACACCCTTAGTGCAGGTCGTGATACGGAAGTGCCCGATTTCATCGCCAAGAATGCCTTTAAAAAGATAAAAGGTGCAGACCAGGAATGGGCCATATCTTCACTCATATGGCTTTCCAAGTTAAAGCCGCTTCTACCTTCCTTTGCCGAAGTCTCGGGTGGTATAGGTCATCTTAATCTTTTTACAGACCAGGATGGATATATCCGTAAGCAAAACCACGTGCTGGGTTATCTTAAGGGTACATATTTCCCTTCCTTTCCCGTGGCTATTGTCAAGCTATATAAAGGGCTTAAGGATGATGACATGACTGTGGTCCTGGGTGAAGGAATAAATATTAAGGTCAGCCCCTCGTCAACAATCAAGGTGCCAGCAGTTGATGCCCAGATGGGAACACTTATCAAGTGGAATCAGGGGCCTGACGTAGCCTTTCATCGGACGCCTTTTACAAAGGTATACAAAAACCAGGTTCAGACCAGCCTCTTCAGGGACAAGATTGTGATTATAGGCCCCACCGCCCCGGGGATTGGAGATAGATTTGTTACACCGGTATCCGGAAATCTGCCAGGGGTGGAAGTGG
>CAZUHR010000075.1:0-11035 GCA_964620335.1 uncultured Desulfobacteraceae bacterium | reverse complement strand
GCATTGACGGCCTTGTCCACATCAACGATATTTCATGGCGCAGGGTTCGGCACCCATCGGATATGTTTAAAGTTGGTGACGAACTCACGGTCAAGGTCTTGAACTTTGATAGAGAAAAAGAAAGGATATCTCTTGGCATAAAACAATTAACACCAGATCCATGGCAAGAAGCCCAAGAGAAATATACGGCCGGGGCCAAAATCAACGGCCGTGTCTTAGCTCTGAAAGAGTACGGCGCCTTCGTGGAGGTCGAAGAGGGCGTGGAAGGCCTGGTTCACGTGTCTGAAATGTCATGGACCGGAAAAATTAACCACCCTTCTCAGATTTTGAACGTGGGAGATGACCTTGAGGTCATGATCCTGGATATCGATTCGGCAAAAAAACGGATTTCTTTGAGTATTAAGCAGCTTGAACCGAATCCCTGGGATAGTATCGCTGAAAATTATCCCGTCGGGACCACCATCGAGGGTAAGATAAAAAATATCACCGAATTTGGGATTTTCATTGGTATTGATGAGGGTATAGACGGTCTTGTTCACGTATCTGATATTACATGGGCCAAACTTCTAAAACAGCCTTCGGAGCTTTACACAAAAGGCCAGGAAGTGCAGGCGGTTGTCCTGAGCATTGATAAGGAAAATGAGCGCTTTTCATTGGGAATCAAGCAGCTTACGCCGGATCCCTGGGATGCTATTCCCGAAACATATAAACCCGGGACTCTGTTTGAGGGTGCAATCACAAATATCACCGATTTCGGCCTTTTTGTTGAACTGGAATCAGGGATAGAAGGCCTTGTCCATATTTCTGAATTGCCCAATGACAAAGGGGGAAACCCGCTGTCTCGTTTTCAGGTTGGTGACGTGATTCAGGCCAGGGTTACCAGTATCTCCCGAAAGGATAAAAAAATTCGGCTTTCCATGCAAAAACCGGACGAAAGCACCGAAGAGGATATCTGCAAATATGTGAGCAACCATAAAGGGGCCACTTCCAACCTGGGAGAGCTTTTGAAAGAGGAGATGGCGAATCAAAAAGAGCGGACCCTGAACTAAGAAGGTTCTCCGATGATAAATTAGGTCATTAACAGCACGTGCCCTGCAAGACTTTTGAGGGCGTGCGTCGCGAATCCTATGCAACCCTTTTTTCTTTTCTCCATTCACAGGCTAATCAACTCTTTTCACATAAACAGGAAACTTTAAAACTAAAGTGAGTATCTTTGCCTTGCTTTGCCTCTTTGACCACGCTTTTTGTTGCCATCAGCTCTATGGTGTGGTTGCTGATTGTGCGTTGAAGTACAAGGATTTTTTCCTTTACCCGATGGCGAATTTTGTCTATATAAAATTGTTATGTGGTTCACTGGGGTATATGAAATAGAGATCCCGCTTTCCTGAAAAGGTGTAACCATGGAAGAGATTTTCCAATACGAAATTATAGGAAACAGTGTGTGGCGTATCCTTGCCTTGTTCGGCGTCATCCTGCTTTCGTTGCTCCTGGGTAAGTTTGCAAAATCGATGCTGGCGGGGGTAGGACATAGGTTCGAGGCACGGAACAGACCGCTCATGGCCATTAGTTTGCAGGCCATAAGCAGGGGCATGGTGTTTTTGATGGCCGCAGCCGGTATCTCACTGGGGCTTCCGATCCTGCAACTGAAAGGCTGGGTGGCCGAGGTCTCTGACACCCTGAGCGCTATTTTACTGAGCGTCGGTATCGGCTATTTCCTTTACTGGTTGGCGGACATACCCTCCACCTGGCTCACCAGGGTAGCGGGAAGGACCGAAACCAAACTGGACGATATGCTGGCTCCCATTATTCGTAAGGGTCTCAGGGTCACGGTGGTGATCTTGGTTCTGGTCCAGATAGCCCAGATCCTGAGCGACAAGCCCATAACCTCCATCATTGCAGGTCTTGGAATCGGCGGCTTGGCATTTGCCCTGGCGGCTCAGGACACGGTGAAGAACTTCTTCGGTTCCATTGTGCTTTTTGTAGATAAGCCGTTCGAAATAGGAGACCGCATTGTCGTTGACGGCGAGGATGGGCCCGTAGAGGAAGTGGGTCTTCGCTCTACTAAGATACGAACCTTTGACGGCCATTTGGTCACTATGCCCAACGGAGCGCTGGCCAATAAGATGATCCGAAATATTGGCAAGCGGCCCTATATCAGGCGGGTGGCCAATATCGCTATTACATACGATACCCCAGCCGAGAAGGTGGAACGAGCCGAAGAGATTATCAAGGAGATACTTGGCAATCATGAAGGTATGAACCCTGACTTTCCGCCCAGGGTCTATTTCAACGAGTTCAATGCCGACTCACTGAACATCCTGGTTATCTACTGGTATCACCCGCCGGATTACTGGGCCTATATGGACTTCACCGAGCGGTTTAACAAGGAGGTCTTCCGACGCTTCAATGAAGAGGGGATTGATTTCGCCTTCCCAACCCAGACCGTTTATCTTGCAGGAGATAAGACCCGGCCCATAACTATTGGCGTGGATGTGATCTCTGGAGCAAAGTGATATAGGCAATTACATAAGATTACAGTATGTGGATTCCATAAATCGGGCCCTGGCATGGGACAGAGGAATTTTTTATATGCAGTAGTGGAACACCCCTATGGTTTGCCCCGCCCTTTGAGGCTGTGTCGTAATGTCATCGCGAGGAGCCCCAGGCGACAAAGCAATCTTGTAACACGTCGAAATTAAAGGGATTGCCGCGCTCCCTTTGGTCGCTCGCAATGACCGGGAAGGATTGTGACACAGTCTCTTTGGGCGGGGATTCTTCACTTTTTCAGCGGTGCATTTACGCCTTATCGAATTTCGTTAGCAGAAGTGCCATTGCTCCTCGCACCGGATCGGATCCGATAAGGGGAGAATATGGCGTATCGATCTGCGAGATATCAGGTAGCGGAACCCTTTCTGCAAACACCACGGCCAGTTCATTGATCATTGCCCCAATTTCGTGTTGGGAGACGACCTGGCCTCCCAGCAAGGTTTGGGTCTTGCGATCCCCGATGAGCTTGCAGTAAACAGGTTTCCCGCCATAGGCCGGTCGTGTTTTAAGAGCCTTGTATGAAACAGAGGTTGCATCCAATCCCATCTTTTTTGCCTTTTCTTCGGTAAAACCAACAGCGCCCACTTCATAACCGGATACGTCCATGATAAATGTCATGGTCGTTCCCCGGTAAGGGATAACTTTTCCTTTCACAAGATTCATTGCCGCGATATTTCCGGTGATCCTGGCGGTGGTTACCATCAGTCTCCGGGTCTTTGCGCCGGTGACTACATCCCAGTTTTCCATACAGTCGCCAATAGCATAAATATCAGGGTCGCTGGTTTGAAGGTATTGATTCACGGCGATGGCTCCCGTTTCTCCGATCCGAATGCCCGCCTTTTCCGCGGGGCCGATATCGGGTTCAGCTCCGGTGGCAAAGATCAGGAGATCCACCTCCAGCTCGCGATCCTCGAGAATGAGTCGCTTCTTGCCTGATTCAGTCACCACACTCTTAATCCGGGCCGAGAGAATCAGGTCCATGCCACTGTCCACCATTATTTTTTCAATTTTCTCCGCCATATCCTGATCAACGGCAGATGGCAGGATGTGGTCCATAATCTCCAGCAAATAGACCTGCCGGTAGCCTCGCTCTTTAAGGGCCTGGGTGGTTTCTATTCCAATGGCGCCTGATCCAATGACGGCTGCGCTGGAATATCCGCTGACAACAGAATCCAGGTTCTTCCATCGAGAAATATCGCTGCTCATCGCAAACTCATTTTTTCCGTTTACCCCAGGGATGTCCGGGATCGACGGCCTGGCCCCCAGGCTCAGGATGAGCTTGTCATAGGCATAGCTTTTTCCCCCGGCGATAACTCGTTTTTCATCTCTCAGAATGTCCGTAACCTCAGTTTCCAGGTGCACCTTTATTCCATTTTCCTCGAAAAATTTGCCCGGATAAAAGATCCCGTCCCAGTCCGTGAATGTACCTCTCATTGCAAATGGCAATTCACAGGGCGCATACCCAATCTCAGACTGTTTACTAAAGATGTCTATCTGTGCTTCCTTATCAAGTTCTCGTATCCTTCCGGATGCATTCCTTCCACCCGCGCCTGCACCGATTATACATATTTTCATTTTTTATCTCCTAACTGTAATGGGCCAGATTGATTTTGTTTATCGATCAAAGCCTTGGGGTTATTTCCTGCTCTATCCGTCCCGGGTTCTGACTGAGGGCCAGGAATATAGAAGTGTCAAAAAGCTCGTAGACCTTCGCCCCTTTCAAGCTGTTTTGAATAAGAAAGGTCTTGCCTGTTTGGCGCGGTCCGAAGAGAAAATGGGATTTTTTCTCCAGGAGAGGGGGCAGCTTCAGGAGCCGCTCGATATATGGGATATTTTTGCCTCTATTATTTGTCACATCCATCGTCGTGTGTCATGACATATGACGATAAATATGTCAAAGCCAAAGTAGGCTGATTGCCGCATCTTTTTGTTTTACTTAAAAACCTGCTTTCAAAGATGTAAAAATCTGGTATTCTTATATCTGTTTGCTTGATATGCCGGAAACAACCCGAATCCTTTGAAGGGAGAGAATAAATGGCGGGAATAACAAGAAGGCAATTTATAAAGGATACGGCCATTGCGGGAACCGCAATTGCCGCAGTCCCGACCCTGCTGATCAAAAGATGCCCTGCGGCCTGGTCTCCCGGGACCATTATCCACCCAAACGTTGACAACCTGAAGGTGGTAGGGATCATAGATTCGGCCATGACCCGCGGAACCGAGACGGAAATCCCCTGGTCGCGCCAGGAGGAACTGGTTGTGAAGGATCGAGTCTGGGAGGGGATTGACCGCCTCGCCTGCGGCCTGACCGGCCTGAACTCTCCTGAAAAGGCCTGGAATACTATTTTTAAAAAGCCTCCCGATAAATCCTGGACCGACACAGTGGTTGCCATCAAGACAAACCAAATTGCACGGCAGCACACCCGAAGTGCGGTCATGTCAAAGGTCTGCCATGCCCTGACCAAGCTGGTTGGTGTGAAAGCGGGGAACATTCACATTTACGATGCCTGTCACGGCGGGAGCATGCGGTCTGCCACCCCTTTTTCAGGGCTTCCCGAGGGGGTGCACATCGAGGGCCAGTGGGGCGGTTTCAGCGGTTCGGCCCCTGTTTATGGTCCATGGTCCAAGGCCGGGGATAACTCCGACTGCCTTAAGCAGCTTGCACAGGGCCAGGTGGATGTCCTTGTGAACATCTCCATGTGCAAGGGACACAGTAACAAGTTCGGCGGGTTTACAATGACCATGAAAAACCACTTCGGGACATTTCACCCCCGCCCGGGCCACCGCCGGGGCGGATTTGAGTACCTTCTTGGCATCAACCAGACGCCCCAGATCCTAGGCCCCATGGATTCAAAAACGGGGAGAGTACAATTCCCCAGGCAGCAGCTCTGCATCGTAGATGGGCTTTGGGCCAGTGAGCCCGGGCCTGGCGGAGAACCCACCCACCAACCCAACTTTATTGCCATGGGAGTGCTTTCGCCTGTAGTAGACTATGTGGTGGCAACACAGTTCAGGGCAGGCAAGATGGAATGGGACGTAAACATGAAGGCGGTCACACGAATGCTTACCGAGTTCGGTTTTTCGAAGTCGGACCTGCCGAACGGTGGCCGCCTTTTCATGGTCTGATAAACGACTTGCTATGCCGGAGAAAACCTGAATGCGTAGCAGCATCCTGAACAAAAAGGTTCCGCTTTTTCAGCGTGCGTCAAGTTCCGCGCTCGTCGTTTTACTGCTGATCTTCTGCCCGTGCGCGCATGCCGATAAGACAGCAGATTATCCATTCCTTCACGGGCTCGATCTCAAGGGATTCGAACAGAAGGGGCCCATGCTCATCTACAATCGAAACAACATCTTCGAATACATGAACGGTGAGGCAGAGAACTACCTGCCCAATGGATTCGTTCTTCTCTACGTGGGTACATTTCTCGTCCGGGGAAGGGACGCCCAATTGGCAATGGAGGCCTATGACATGGGATCGCAAAAGGGGGCCAAAGCGATTTTCGATGTTTACGCAAGGCCCCCGGGTCAGGACCTTCAGGGCATAGGGAAAGCCGCCTGGAAAAGCAAATCCCGCTGCGTGTTCCACCGGGGTCCCTATTTCATTCGCGTCACGGCCGACCCTGCCGCCGACCCCGATTTCCGCCCTACGCCCGAACAATTAGAAGCCCTTGCCCGGGAGACAGACCGGGTGCTCTCGAAATAAAATTTCCTGCATCAGAATTCAGGGAAATGTAGCCCCTATTCCATTTTCCCAAAAATCCCCTTTCTTTTACTTTCCCCGGACAAAGCAGAGCACAAAAACGATACCCTGAAGACTTATAGCCAGGATAAGGGTATCATGAAAGGCTGGAGGGATAGAGAGGGACTCTACGGACGCCTTTGAAAGAACTTCATGATAAAGCATGGTCTTGTGGACGAGCAATCTTGCCGAAAAAAAAGTACCGGTAACGGCCATACCCACGGCGATCCCCACCTGTCGCAGGGTGGCAATCAGGGCCGAAGCCGTACCTAGACGGTCCCTTTTCACAGCACCCATGATGATGCTGTTATTTGAGGGATGAAAACCCCCGATACCTACACCCAGCAGGAGCAGAACCGGGATAAGGAACGTCAATGGTGTCTGGACATCAAAGGCAAACATCAAGCCATAGGCCGCAGCAATAGCGCCTGCCCCTATCGCCGAAAACTTAAAGGGCCCGTGCCGATCCGAGAGGGTCCCACTCAGAGGTCCTATCACCATTGTGACTATGGAGGTCACGGCCATCAACATACCTGCCTGGGCTGGATTCATTAAGCGACCCTGGATCAAATAAAAGGGCATGACCAGGATGTAAGGCGGGGCGGCCACAAAGGTCAGGAAAAGGGCCCACATGGCGCTGGCAAAGACCTGATCCTTGAAAAGTTCCAGGTCCACGATGGGGTCCCTGGCCTGTCTTTCTACCAAAATAAACAAAATGACAAAAATCAGGCCCAGGCCCACAATCAGGTGGACCCAGGGCGATGAGAGGCCATACCGACGGATCTGGCTGATCCCGAAGACGAACAAAAAAATACCCGCAGAAGAGGTAAAGGTGCCCATCAGATCCAACTTGATATCCCCTCCTCGCACTTGGTCCCTCTTGAGGAGGAAAAGGGCCAGAAGAAAAACCACCAGGCTTATAGGTGCCCGCACGTAAAAGATAGATCGCCAATCCAGCCAGTTCAAGAGGAAGCCTCCGAGAATCGGGCCGATGATAAAGCCCACGGAAACTGACATCCCCAGAAATCCGATCCCCCTGCCCACTTCGTTTCCGGGAAAGGCCTCGGTGACAATGGCCGTGCTGGTAGATATGGTCATGGCCGCGCCCACGGCCTGGAGGGCCCTGAAAAATATCAACTGCCCTATGGTCTGGGCCAGGGAACAGACCACGAGCCCCAGGGTGAATATCCCCATGCCGAGGGCATAGATCCTTTTCCGACCCATGATATCGCCGATCTTGCCGATAATCAGCATGGTGCTGGTGCTGACCAGGATATAGGCCACCGTGACCCATACCACAGTGGTGAGGTCTGCCTGGAAAACCTTGGTAAGGACGGGAAAGGCGATGTTTGTGATACTCGCGTCCATGGTAGCCATCATGGTTCCAAGGGCCACCGTGACGAGGGCTTTCCATTTATAGGTGTCTTGTGCAGGAGAAGGAGCCTGGTGCGCGGTTTCTGATATCATTTGTGCTGGAAGGTTTCCTTAAAATTGATGTGTCGAAAATAACAGAGAGCGCCTGCTCCGTCAATATAACAATACCCTTGCCCGAAATATGGCACACACAATTCGGGCGTTCCGCTCGAAAAACATAAGGAAACTGTAAAACGAAAGGGCGTGCCCTCTTTCTTGATTTCAAAGTTCGAACTCCCATAGCTCGACGCTTTTATCTATAATCCTTTTTCTCCCGTTCACACACACAATGCAGTTACAGCTTGCTGTTACCGGATGTTTGCCCAATTTCTCGGCCAGGTCCCAGGATGCATTTATCATTTCGAGGATCATCCTGCGTTGTTCTTCCTTTAACGTCTCTTGATTTTTTGTAAGACCTTCGGCAACTTCTGTGATGGCGTCATCTTTCCCGTTCTGAAGAGTCATCCCTCTGTTTTTTGCTGCAACTCTTCTTTTTCCATTTACTATGGGGTTAACGCGTATGCTACCCATATGCCGAGTATTCCGCCAACAATACTTCCAAGCAATGAGGTAAAAGAAAATGAATCAGCCCCCATTAGACAAGGAACATATCCTCCTGCAAGGGACCCGATAATCATTCCAATCATTATTATTGATTTTCGAGACATGGTAGTTATCAAAATAGATATGTATTCTCATGTATTGCTGCCAAATTCGAAATCTTTACAAAATTATTGCTCCCACTGCAGGATGCCCGGTAAAGAACGGGATAATTGCTCAGGTATTATTACCGATTAAGCGAAAAAGATTCATATTTTGCAAGGTAATTTATGGCAAAGAGAGTTCTTTAATAAACTTATGAACAGGGAGTACTCTCACTCCCTTTTTTTCATAATCCCTCCTTCCGGTATGCACCTGGTAAAATTTCGGGATTTGCGTCCTCTCCATAAAGTAAAACATGGCAGTATTTATACTTTTTTCGCCGGTTTTGCATTCAACTGCAAATAACGGCCTTTCGTCTTTCAATACCACGAAATCCATTTCCCTTTTATCCGTGTCACGCAGGAATCTCAGATCCATCTTAAAACCCTGGGTGTCTTCCATAAAGTGACAATATTTCAGAAGATGAGATGCAATAAAATTTTCAAACCTAGGGCCTGCTTCCGGTATGATGGACCAGTCCCACAGATATAGTTTTTGTTCTTTTTTTACAGCGCGGATCTTCCTTGGACCATAGGGAGGGATACGAAAACAGTAATATATCCTTTCAAATATATTTATCCACCGATCAACGGTTTCGTGGGCGACCTGTAGAAGCTCTTTTAAATTTTTAACTGAAAGGGGAGCGCCTACTCTGTTTGGAAGTTCCCCAGCCAGAAGTTCGAGAAGACTTATTTCCTTGATATTTTCAAGATCCCGGATGTCGTCATAAATGACCCTTTGAAGTCTCTCCCTCTGCCACCTCCTCCAGAATTTCTCTTCCCCGCGCAAACAAGGCTCAGGGAACCCTCCGAATTTGAATAATAGATTAAAGTCATTAATTGTTGGTTTTGTATTTAATTCCGTCATTGAAAAGGGGTGGAGTCTGTAATAATGATACCTTCCCTGAAGGGAATCCCCACCTTTTTTATAATAATCCAGTCTTGCGGAACCGGTAATAATAAATGACAGTTCGGACCTGTTTGTATCATAGAATCCTTTAACCAGACCGCGCCATCCGGAAAATTTATGGATCTCATCCAGGATGAGCAACTTTTGTCCTGCGGGCAATTCACCCTTTAACAGGCCACTTCTAACGGATATGTCATCCCAATTCAGGTAGGCTGGATGCTTTCCAGAGGATTTGGGCAGAAAGGTCAAGGCAAAAGTCGTCTTGCCAACCTGTCTAGGTCCGCCGACAAATACCATCTTGCTTTTCAGGTCTTCTTTTACCGCTTTTTTTAAATAACGTGTCTGGATTTTTACCATGGTAAAATAGACATAACACGATTTTACTCATGAGTAAAGTAGATTATGGGTGATTTTGCTCATCCGTGGTCTTCCTTGAGCTTTCTGATACACCAATAACAGATTATTTTTAAATATCTTTTGACGCTCTATCCTCGGATCATTATGTTACATAAAATCTCTGATGCATCTAATCGCGCTAATCCAGGCATAATAAGGGAAAATGGTATGACCAATTGATATTTTAATATAGCAATGGAGCCCATGGGCCGGGATGTCTCCCTATCGATCAAGCGGTGCGGGCCTGACCCAGAGGCTTAAACACGACGATCAACAGCGGCAACAGGGTCAGGTTGGCGATCAGGGCCACCACCATGGCGAGACCCGTGAGCAGGCCGAAGTAGATACTGGGGATGAAGTTGGAGAACGCCAATATGGAGAATCCCAGGGTGATGGTCACCGAGGTGTAGTAGATGGCACGCCCGACGCTGCTGTGGCTGCGTCGCACCGCTGCCCAGTAGTCGCCGTCCAGGGCGAACTCTTCGCGGATGCGGTGTACATAGTGGATGGTGTCGTCCACCCCGATGCCGATGGTGATGGCGGCAATGGTGATGGTCATGATATCAAGCGGAATACCGAACCAACCCATCATCCCCAGTATCAACGCCGCCGCCACCAAGGTCGGCACAAGGCCGATGGCCGCCAGACGCAACGAACGGAATAGCAGTGCGAACATCAACATGATGGCGACGAAGACCACGCTCAGGGTGAGTATCTGCGATCGGAATAGACTCTGCAATACGTTGTTGTACAGCACCAGCATCCCGGAGATTTCAACCTGCTCCGGCTGCAGCCCCAGCTTCTTCACCAGGTCGGAGCGGATCTGTTTGATCAGGGCGTCGCGCTTCAATTCGGGGTCGGAGTCTATGATCCGGACGGCAAAGCGCATCTGGTTTCCGTCGCTCGTCATATAGGGGTCGAAAATGAGGCGCTTCACCTCCTCGGGCATAAGCTTATACATAACCGACAGGGTCCAGTTGTCCAGCGGCTTGTCCTCGTTGAGCTGGGTGAGGAGCGCCATGGTGGTGTCTAAAGAGAGCACCTTGCCGGTCTGAGGCAGACCCTCGAGATAGTTGTGGACTTTGGAGACGGTCTCCAGCTCAAAGACGTTGAACCAGAAGCTTGTGCCGCTGATGCCTGCCTCGCCTTCCTCCTCGTCCTTCTCATAGATTTCCTCACCCTCCTCCTGCGCGTCTTCGGGCACCCCCCCGGGATCGGGCGCCAGGAACTCCTTGGTCGGGTTGAGGATGACATCAAGAGGAGTTGTACCACCTACCTGCTGGTCGATGAGCAGCATCCCCTGGTAGATCTCGGTGGTCTTTTTGAAGT
>CAZUHR010000074.1:0-11079 GCA_964620335.1 uncultured Desulfobacteraceae bacterium | reverse complement strand
GCTCCAGCGCTATACATACCTGAAAGAGCGATTGGGTTACCAAAAAGGATTTCATTAGGGGCTTCCCCCGATGCCGCCTGTAACTGTGTTGGCATAGTCCAACCGAACATTAGCAGCATCGATGCTAAAATTAAGACTATACAGAAATGACCTGATGGTTTTAGCAACCTTTTCATTCTCATTTTGGCCCTCCTTACTATAGGTTAAAGTGCATTCAATACTCCTTGATTAATACTGCCTCCACAATATCGAAGTAATTTCCACCTCCTTTCTTGTGAAACGGATTCGCCTCTCCAGAATCACATACCCGAGATTCAACCATACCCTTGTTACATTTAGTTGGAACTTAATGGCCATGATTATCAATCAGAGAGGAGATAAGAAAAATTCTTTGGACAATGCTCTCGTTATTAAATTCCTCGTTCGTAAAGCCCTATCCATTTTCGTGTTTGATAGTTTCCAAATAAAATATTTAGAAACTGAACAATCCAAGTTTCATCTAGTTTATTCCCGGGCGTTTACATCTCTTTAAATATGATTTGGAGTTTCCTATATGTCAACAATAAAATGCATTTTCCTTGTCAAAAAATTTTTCTGCCACCGGGCACATCAGTAATTAATTAAAGATTTTCGGGGCATATCTTGAATATGCGGGGATAATCATGATAAATCGCAAGGACCGCGTCACGACCAGGACGGTCCCAATAATTAGGGATGCAATGCCGCTCGTAAATTAAAGGAATCATAAATCTGGAAGGCCACACATAGCCAATGCCATAATAGCATCGAAAGAGGGAGCCGGTACGTCCTAAATATAAGAGGACCCTGTAAGGCCCATTTTGAGAGCAACAACCATATCTAATATGGTGTCCCGTAACAGGACCTTACTCCGATCCACTGCCGACATATTGCTCCCTTGACTCGAACTGCATCCCTTTTCTATAATTGGTCAGAAAAAGAAAGGAGATAGTTATGGCGGTCCTTTACGAAAAAAAGGGTAAAACAGCCCAGCCAGGGGCGGCGGGCTTGAGATTGACATTTAATTGCCAGGACATATCTTATGACTACCGGTCCCTCATGATTCTTGAGGGATATCAAAAACAGGTAAAGGAAAAACAATGGCGTTAGCAAATGAAAGCGAAGGCATGCATTATGAAGGCAACTGCATCCGACCACCCCGTGAGGCCTACAGTATCCTGTTGCAGGTGACCCTGGGATGTTCCCACAACAAATGCACCTTCTGCGGGACGTATAAGGAAAAACGGTTTAAGATAAAGGATAATGACATCATCCTGGGAGATATCCTGTTTGCCTCCAAGTATATGAAAAGGCAGGACCGGGTCTTCCTCATGGATGGGGACGCCCTGATAATTCCGCAGAAAAGGCTTATGTGGATATTTGACAGGATAAATGAGCACCTCCCCTGGGTAAAAAAGATAGGGGCCTATGCCAATGCCAAAAGCATAAGGATGAAATCCCTTGAGGACCTCATTGAACTCAGGAAAAAAGGGATGAACAGGCTCTGGCTGGGGGTGGAATCCGGAGATGATCAGACCCTGAAGGAGGTCAACAAGGGGACTAGTGCCCGAAACCTTTTGGACATGGGAAGAAAGGTCAAAAAGGCCGGTATCAAGCTGACGACCACGGTACTTCTGGGCATTGCTGGCAGGGGTGAGAGGTCCCTGGAACACGCACGGGCCACGGGTAAGCTCCTCAGTGCGATTGATCCCGAAAACGTGGCCGCCCTGACGGTTATCATTACTCCAGGCACGCCTCTCTACGAAGCGTACCGAAGGGGAGAATTTCAACTTCCCGATGAGAGGGAGTTATTGATCGAACTAAGAGAGATGATCGCCCATACAAACCTTAACGGCGGGATCTTTTCCTCTGATCATGCCTCCAATTACCTGCCCATAAGGGCCAGGCTTCCGGAAGGCAGACAGGAGGTCTTGGATGTGATCGACGCGGCCCTTAGGGGGGAAATCGGCCTCAAGCCGGAGTGGATGAGGGCGTTTTAATGCCTCTAAGGAGACGTTAAGCCAGGTATCCCTTAAATAATTAAGCCACCCGGGTTAAACCAAGGCGGCTTATTTACGAAAAACGCCAGAATGCCCCGCCGTCCAAGCAGAGGAGGAACGGCCTTTTATCCTTCCTTCTTAAGGGATTCTTCAAATTCCTTAAAAAATTTATCTTTGACTTTCCAGCCGGGACCGAACTTTTCATCAAAATAGGGGCCTGCCTTCTCCAAAGACTTAAGCCACCATAACCGCTTCCCACCACCAAGAACCACATCTTCGAGCAACTCTTCAAGCTCTGTC
The DNA here is from genome assembly GCA_964620335.1 of uncultured Desulfobacteraceae bacterium. Lineage (GTDB taxonomy): Bacteria > Desulfobacterota > DSM-4660 > Desulfatiglandales > Desulfatiglandaceae > JAFDHL01. The sequence continues at coordinate 8,761 of CAZUHR010000074.1, read as the reverse complement.
ATCAATTCCTTTGGAACGAAAGATACAGCCCCCAGCTTGATGGATTCATTGAGCGCCTCCGGCGTCATAGCATGAGCCGTAAGCATGACAGTTGGAAAATCCCTTGCAACAGAATTTTTCAGAAGCTCAAAACCATTGACGCCCATTATATCCAAAACCACCACATCATAGGTGTTATTTAAAATAAGTTGAAGAGCGGTATCAAAATCTTGTGCCTTGTGAACCTCGCACATATCTAAAATTTCCTCCAGGGTGGTCAAAACATCAGGTTCATCATCAACCACTAAAACGACCTTGCCTTTTAAAGGACTTTCTTTACTCATAGTTCTTTTACCTCCGAATTATTCATTACGAAAAGCACATCGCTTATAACAGACAATATCCAGTTCGGTCAAGAGGGAGTCATGAAGTTACCATAGGACAATCTGACCTGCTTTTTTCACCTCCCTTTTCTATTGCCTGACCTTCACTATAAGCCATGAAAATATGGTTGATAGCCTCCCGGGACTGCACGGAAATGGACCTTTTTCAGGAATCCTTTATCAACAGAGGCTATCTAACGATTTTAACACCTGCCTTTTCTCGATCCCAGGTAGTCTCTGTAATGCCCATCTCCCTTAAACGGTACTTCTCCACTCTGTTAGTGGGGGTTTTTGGAAGGTCAGCTACAAATTCCACATACCGCGGAACAGCGAAGTAGGCCATCCTATCGTTACAGAATTTGATCAGATCTTCAGGTGGCAGGACCTCGTTCGGTTTAAGGACAACATTGACCTTGACTTCGTCTTCACCGAGTTCTGAAGGAACAGCGAACACTGCGCACTCCAATATGCTCGGATGTGTATTGATTACCTTTTCCACCTCGAAGGAAGAGATGTTTTCTCCTCGACGCCGCATGGCATCTTTTTTCCGATCCACAAAGTAGAAGTATCCGTCCTCGTCTTTTTTGGCATAATCCCCGGAGTGGAACCAGAGATTGCTGAATATTTCGAGCGTCTTTTCCGGCATTTTGTAGTACTCTGTCATCATAATATAGGGCTCTTTGGGCCGCATAACGATTTCACCAATCTCTCCAACGGGCACTTCCTCGTCGTCGTCATTGACTAACATCACTTCATAATATTTGTCGAGAACCCTTCCACAGGAGCCTTTTCTTCTTGCATTGATATCATCGTGGACTACAATTCCGATTTCGGTCATACCAAAACCTTCTAGACAGACAAACCCGAACCGCTTTTCCAAATCCTCCATCACGTCTGGCGGACAGGCCGCCCCGAAGGCGATCCTGACGGGGTTGTCGTGATCATTCTCCCTCGGTTCCTGTTTGGAAAGAATGGTCATCACAGCCCCCAGATAATTGAACTGGGTGGCGTTATATTTCCGAATATCATCCCAAAATGCCGACGCGCTGAAGCGTTCGGAGAGCACGACCTGAGCATCGTTTTGGAGTGCTGTCAGGACTGTAAAGATCTGTGCATTGAAATGGAACAGGGGAAGAAAGGTATACAGAATGTCTTCAGATTTAAGATCACGCAATTCCGATACCAGCTTGGCCTGGTGCAGGAAAAAGTTATGGGGACAGACGCCCCCCTTTGAAGCCCCGGTCGTTCCCGAGGTATAAATGAATCCGGCCGGATCCTTTGGGCTTACATCGACTTCCGGAGGGTCAGGGGGGTACTCGAAGAATTTCTCCAGGGCGGATACCGGAAAGGGGAGGGACTTGGAAACCTCTTCGTTCATTTCGCCGTGGCAAAGGATTTGCTTTAGGCTGGGAAGATCATCCTTGATCAGCAGCAGTCTGTCCATCATATCTCCATCAATGACCAGGATTTTCGACTCTGAGTTATTAACGATATGTTTCAAGAGGTCCCCCTTGTAAGCGTTATTGACGGGCACCTCCACTGCTCCAAGTTTTGCCGAACCAAACCAGGTATAAAGAAAATCCGGGTGGTTTTTCATCATAATGGCAATCTTGTCATTCTTTGTAATACCCAGATCCCTGAACCCATTTGCGAATCGGTTAGACCTCTCCTCCAGTTGTTGATTGGTGATAGCTTCATCCCTGAAGTACAAAAAGACCCTGTCCTTATGAACACCTGCCTTTTCCTGTACCAAACCCCCAACCACATTTTTAGATATACTTCCCATGTTCTTTCTCCCTCGTTAGTATTTTTTGTACGAGACCATCACCATTCGATCAAGGTTAGGATAGAATACTAGGCTGAAGGCCTTGTTTGCCGTTTATTCTTTGTACTGTGGCGTTATACGAAGCGACACCTAGACACCGCCATATAACCGCCGAAGTTTTTCCTTGACTTCGGCGTCAGGGTTCAAGAGCCTAAGCAAAAGCTGTTCATCCGAGAGGCCGGGGCCGATCTCCCTGCGCAAATCTTTCAAACTTATATCAGGGGGTTTCCAGTTTAGGAACTTCTTTGCCTTAAATGAACTCAAAATTTTGTCCTTTACATCCTGGTCCATGGGCCCATCTGGTTCACCATAGGCACCCGCCGCATATTTGATGACCTCGTCAGGAACAATTTCATATCTTTTTCCTGAAGTAATGTTGAAGACAGATTGACTGCCGACTATCTGAGAATAAGGCGTCGCCATAACAGGATATCCGAAATCTTTACGAACTCGAGCTACTTCCTCGAGGAGTTCATCCAGACGGTTTTCCATACCCAATTCGGTGAGCTGGTTCTTCAGGGTTCCCATCATCCCCCCCGGTAACTGGTGTTCATAAAGAAAAACATCGTATTCTGAAAGTTTTCCCGTCGGCAAATCATTTTCATGTGCAATTGAGCTGAAATGTTCAGATACGGCTTTCAATGCTTCCATATCAATATCCGATGAAAAACCTAGTCGTTCAGCATTTCGCAGTATGTGCTCGATAGATGGTAGGGAATTCCCGTTAGCGAGTGGTGAAACAGCGGTGTGTGAAGTATTAAACCCAAGCTTCATTGCCTCCAAATAGCACAAAGGGGCCAGGCCGCTGGTACAATGTGCATGGACCTCGATGGGCAGGCCTTTACTTCCCCGTTGTATTGCCGGCAAAAGTTCCCTTGTTCTCTCGGGAGTCAAGATGCCTGAAGCGTCTTCCACATGAATCGCATCGATACCGGGTACCTCGCCAAGCCTGCGAGCCTTCTCCTCGAAGTGTTCGTTGGTGTGCACGGGACTTACGGAATACAGTAAGGCGACCACAACCTCGACCCCTTCCGACTTGGCTATCCCTACAAGATGAGAGAGCCTCTCCATCAGGTTCTGATAATCACAGATCCAGAAACTCTTTATCCCGTTCGCAACTTGCACCTTTATCCAAAGCTCGATAGCGGCAAGCGGCTCCAAATCCCAGCCTTGCAGGTTCCAGGCCCAGAATGATCCGCGTAGAGGGGTTTTTTGTAACGTCTTGCTTATCAATCGCATTCTTTCGAAAGGGTCCTCATTAAACGCCCGCATCGTTACAATAATGCCCCGCGCGCCGACTGTTGAGATTGCCTTGTATCCTACTCTATCCATTACAGGCAGGATGGGCGCGAGCTGATCAGTGCTCATCCTAAATCCCCACAGACTCTGCTGAGCATCCCTCAATGTTTGATCAATAAACTGAAGCTTATCCATGAATTTACCTTCTAAATGTTGAGATGTGGTTCTTTTGCCGTTTGTTTCGCCTTCTCGTTTTTGTGTTGCCTTACGAAAACAATACTTCCGAAATCGGATCCTATAAATGTGCTCAGATAAGGCTAAGCGGATGTTCTGTGCATCAACTCAATCAAAATCCCCGCAGTGGAACTCGGATGTAGGAAGGATATTTCCGATGTATCTGTTATTTTCGCAGGTTTTCGATTCAAGACTTTAGCACCTTTGGACTCCAGAATATCAATTTCTTGCTCGATGTCATCGACACGAAGGGATACATGATGAAGTCCGTAGCCGTTTTTCTCAATAAACTTCTGGATGATTCCCTGCTTGCCAACAGGCTCAATGAGCTCAATCGTTACCTTTTCCTTTGATACGAGAGTCGATTTAAATCCCTGTTCCGGAAATTCCTGGGTCTCCGTAACCTCAAAACCGAATAGAGAGGAAAGCAGCCCTGCTGTTTCCTTTGTGTCCTTAACAACCACACCCACATGATCGAATTCCCTAACCATTAGTCTCCTACCTCCTGTCAAGCTCATTTCCGGTAATAGCAATACAACCAATTCCCCCCCAAACACCACCACCGAAATTATGAATCAAACCTAACCGCGGATTTTTCACCTGACGATCTCCGGCCTTTTCCTGCAGTTGCTTATAGACCTCATATTGCATCCTCAAGCCGCTGGCACCAAGAGGGTGACCAAAACATTTTAAGCCGCCATCTGTATTTACCGGTAATTCACCCTTAAGCGTGAATGTCCCCGCTTCTATATCGTCTTTTGCCTTTCCTTTCTTGCTCCAGCCCAGGTCTTCATAAAGGATCATTTCATGGATTGTGAAACAGTCATGCACCTCAGCCACACTCAATTCCTTAAAGGAATCCTTTATTCCGGCCTCATCATACGCCATTTGAGCAGCTCGGACATTCTCCTCAATATGGGTAAAGTCATAATCCTGAAGCGTGGGATTACGCCGGGGACCGACATTTGTGGCCAGGGCTTTTACATATATGGGATCGCCCCTGAAGTTCTTCGCCATATCAGCCCTTGTGACTATAGCTGCCGCAGCGCCATCGCTGACACCGCAACAATCGAGGATTCCTAAGGGCCAGGCAACTATCGGTGCTTTCAGGACTTGCTCGACCGTTATTTCCCTCTGGAAATGCGCCTTCGGGTTCAGGCTGCCGTTATGGTGATTCTTCACCGCAATTTCCGCCAGCAACCTTCTGCCCTCTTCAGGGTCTATCTTAAAATCATGAAAATACCTTTGAGCCATGAGAGAAAACATCGCCGGCGGTGAGAGCCCCAGGTCCGTGCCTGCAGTGCCCATTGTTGAACGTCCTACCACATTTGTAGGTTGGACCCCAATCCATCCCGTGTCCTTCAATTTCTCGACGCCTACCGCCAATGCGATGTCATATACCCCTGCTGCAACGGCGTAAACAGCGGCCCTCAATGCCTCAGTTCCTGTTGCGCACATATTCTCTACCCTTGTAACAGGCTTGTATTGCCATGATAACGGGGATGCCAAGCTAATAGCGGTGTGCCCTGAGAAAACAGTGCCCAGCCAGGCGGCCTCTATGTCCTTGAGGTCCACTCCGGCATCCTCGCATGCCTCATAGGTTGCATCCACTATAAGGTCATCGACGCTCTTGTCCCAAAGCTCCCCGAAATTCGTACAACCCATCCCAATAATGGCAGCCTTATCTCTGATTTTGCCCATACTTCCTCCCTGATAATGTTACCGAATTAGATTACCGGCCTGCCTTTCCAGAAATAATTTTGGATATCAGCATCCTGACCCAATTTTCTGAAGCACATTTCTACTGGCATTCCTATCCTCATTTCATCGGGATTGCAGTCGCATATCTCGCACATAACCCTCCCTCCGCCCTCAAAATCTACCACGCCTACCAGCACCGGGCTTTGTTTGCTCCAGCTTAACTGATCGATGGCATACGTAAAGACTTCTCCCCTTTTATCGGAGAATTTATAGTCCTCAAAATGGTCCTTGGACTGGCATTTCGTACAGACTCTTTGAGGAGGATACTGAACCGTACCACACGACTCACATTTATTTCCGTAAAAGGCCAGGGTGCTTCTTCTCTCTCGCCATAAACATGTTATGGAAGGACTCTCCAGTTCCGGATGACGGGGCTCCTCGGTAGGGACCAGATCCCGCCAGCTCAGATATGTTCCATAATCGATATAAATCTTTTTTTCCAGAATCTCCTTCATTCTGCGCTTTTCCTGTACCGGCTTGATATTCTCCGTGACCCTAAGCATAAAGGCATCGGCCCCATCTCCGTAGTTGGCTACCAGAATAACGTCTCCGGGACTTGCTTCATCGAGCGCAAAGGCAAGCATCATCAACACAGCAGCCGTCCCTGTATTACCGATTGAATGGTACATGGGGTCTTGAACTTGGGTTTCAACATCAAACCCGAGACGTTTTGCCAAACTCGCATGGCTTCTCTTATCAGGCCCATTGTAGATGATCTTTGAGAAATCCTTTGGAGTGAGATTGTATTTTTTCATGATGCCTGAAATTACTTGCTGCATAGTTTTAGCGTAGCCTTCACTGGTAATGAAACGACTTTCCCACGATTGAGTGAAAGCACTTCCTTCACGTCTCCATATATCGATGAATTCGCTAAAGGCAGAGTAATTCCCTTCAACGCTGGCAATTACACCTGATTTTCCAATGGTAACTGCGGCCGCCCCATCGCCCAATATTTGCTCAAATTCACTCTTTCCAGCACCCATCCTGCAGTCCGAGGCCGCAATAATGACATTCTCCGCAGAACCACTCCTGACGGCATCTACAGCTGAATTCATGGCGATCGTTGCACCCCTCAAGGAATCGGTGAAATCAGCGGTACGAGTTTCTCTGGGCAAATCAGCCGCAGCGGCTATTATAGCAGCCGCCTGCTTTTCCTTGTATGGCGAAGTGGTGCTGGCAAAGAACAAGCCATCTCCTTGTTTTCCCCATCTCTTAATACAGCCAAGAGTTGCAGCCACCGCCATTGTTATGCTATCTTCATCGTGCCTGGCGACTGCCTTTTCTCCTCCCACATTTCCTGCTCCCCATGCCCGGGAAATTTCATCCCTGCTTAGCCGATAAGCAGGAATATATACTTCACATGATGTGATACCTACCATAAATGCCCTCCTTACAAGATTAACCCTGAACCAACCAAATAAGCCTATGAACAAATCTTTTAAAACTTCGCAGGATGTTACAGTCCCTGAATATTGCTTGATCAATGACTTCAAGGCCGGAGAACGAATCCATGCCACATATGAATCTTTGAGTACGTGGCAAGTGTTTTGATTCCGTGCTCGCCTGATGATCTAAATTTGAAATCCTCAACTGAAAACAAATTGTTCCCGGACGTTTTTGCATCATTTCGAAAATAATTTAGAGTTTCCTATATGTCAACAAATAAATATACTTTCCTCGCCCACATTTTTACAAAACGCTCTACATATTTTTCTGATTTATTCAAATTTTTCAGGTAGATAAACTGATGAAATCAGAATCATCATTTTGATGATATAACCGGGTGTTTTGCCTGATAGGTTGGATGGTGTATCCTTCTGGGATATACTTAAAACCCTTGAAAACAGAGGCCTTTAAAAAGATAAGGATACACGGACCATGTCCAAAGACAACGCAATTGAATTTAAAAGCCGGGTCATTTGTTGATAACCCTATTACCGATGTTCAACGCACAAGCTATAAGGTTTTGTAAACAGGGCACTCCGCTTTACCGGAGTGCCCTGTTTACAAAAAATAACTCATGCCCCGCCGCTATAAGGAGATGATGATTAGCTTTTTATTTAGGCTGCAACTGTACCTTAATAAACCCAAAGAAAATTAATAAACTACTTTAGAGGGAATAAAGCCACCCTTTAGGACGAGAAGTTTCACTAATCCAGAATATAAACTACCCCTAAATTGCCGTCAACCTTTACTCTCTGACCCGTTTTGATCTTCTGGGTCCCTTCCAAGCAGCCGGCCACACATGGGATTCCGTATTCCCTTCCCATGATGACGGGGTGGGACAGTGCACCTCCACCATCGGTTATAAGCCCCTTAATAATACTGAAGGCCACCGTCCATGCTGCGGAGGTACCCGGGGCAACCAGAATATCTCCTTCCTTAAGCTCTGACAGCCGGTCCGCTCCCATGATGACCCGGGCCACACCTTCTACAACACCGGGGGCCGCGGCGGCCCCATAGAGGTCTGCCTTTAATTCTTCTCTCACTATGGGCATCTGGGTGGACACAGAGAGAGTAGGATCGCTTCTCAAAACCTCCTGGGCCTTCTCTATATTTCCGAGAAACGGTGGTGGATTTGTTTTATACGCCTTTTCCCAGACCTCTTTTCTCCGTTCCACATAGGGACGCAGGTTGACGTCTCCCAGGGACACGGCCGCCTTTCTGATCTCATGAGCATGCAGGAAATGGACGTCCTCAGGTGCATCTATGCACCCGGCTTCAGCAAAACGCCTTCCAATTTCAGTAGCAATCCAATGGCCCATCGCACCCACATAAAAATCGCAAAAATAGGTATGGTCTTCGCTCCAGTAACCCGATTTTTGTGCCGACTTCATCAAGGTGCCGAACCATTCTCTCTGCTCCACGGGTAACTTGGCCATTACCTCCTTTTCCCCCTCCTTCCGCTCCTTAATAAGACGCTCTCGGTCGGCTTCCAAAACAAAAGACTCCTGGGTCATGAGCACCTTGACCCTCCCGATGGCCAAGCTGGGTTTTTCGACCCATGCAGGGGTATCGTAGGAATGCATTCTTTCGCATCGCCATCCGTGCTCCATAAGAAATTCCTTGTATTCCGTCAACCATTTCTTGCCTTCATCGGTTTTCTCAAGTTCCTTCAATACCTGTTCATTATCCTCGGGCCTGAACGCGTTTTCCAAACCCATATCGAAGGCCTTTCTGGCAATTTTCCACATTTCCCTGACGACTATTGTATCCTGGGCCTCAAACCCGGCCATTAATTTGCTGAAATCCGGGTCTATTGGGGCCTCCTTTCCGAATAAGTCGCGCCACATCTCCTGAAAAAGACCGTTGATATAATTCGTAGCCACCAACATGAGCA
>CAZUHR010000073.1:0-11288 GCA_964620335.1 uncultured Desulfobacteraceae bacterium | reverse complement strand
GCAACTAACGCTCCGGCTGATAGGCGCGACATTCGGAGGGTCCTGACGACGAAAAGAGCATTTAGGTCCCCCTTTCTGAAGGGCATTCCCGAAAGTTCACAAAGTTCATTTATAACCGTTAGACAAAACCGCAAAACTTAAGGGCGTCCCGAAATTCATTTTTGATATCAAAAATGCTGGTTTAAGCGCAAAAAAATAGGGAAATTTGCGCCCTCCATCCACAGTCCCGCCGTAGTTCTTAACGAAGGCGGATGTTGTGGGGGCTGGGGGTAAAACCCCCGGCTAACCGATTGGATGTTCAGCCTATTTTTCTCCTCTATGAAGAATGTCCGAAAATGATCTTGGATTTAAAATCTGGATGCCTTGGAAGCTTTTTAAAACCAGTAAATCCTTATCACCAGTGACAATGTAATCTGCATTTGAGGCAAGCGCCAAATCTAGAATTTTTATATCATCAGGATCACGACAAATCTTGGATGTGAGGGGTACTGGAATTGAGATATTTACATGTTCTCGTAGAAATTCACCAATACTGTCAATGATGTTTTTAGGAAGTTTGATCTTAAGACGGAGGTTTCTCATAATTTCATCTAACAAAGCATCACTGAGCACAATTTCATGCTCGCTGAGACATACCTCCATAATGGATTCACAAAGGCCACGAGCAGCAAAGGCAGAAATAATGACATTGGCGTCAAGGACAATCTTCATGAAATAGCCCTGAAGACATCCTCATCTGTTAAAAAACCTTGAGCTTCAGCAAAAGGTAATACCTTTTTTCGAAGGGCACGAAATTTTTCGACCGCAACGTATCTTCGTATCGATTCGCGCACAATGTCGCTAACAGGTTTATTCTGTTCCTGACTGAGCTTTTGCAAATCAGATCTTAATTCATTTGGCAATCTTATGGTTAGCGTGTTCATAGTAAGACATTGTAACACCAAAATAGGGTGAGTCAAGAATTAAATTTCACGTCATGTTCAACGGTTAACCTTAACCGGGTCGAACCAAGCTGTCTCTTAAACGCCCCTTTTTGATATCAAAATTGATGGTTTGAGCCAAAAAAAGGGAAATTTGGGCCTATAATATAAACAAATCAATCAGTTATCCTGTCGACCCGCATCCACCAATTGAAACAAATACCAGCCGAAGGGCTTATATGGTGCAAGGCCGCTGTGTGTGAACCCTGTTTATGATGCGGCGTGTTTTTAAGGGAATTGCGGCAAATGCTTATATTTTGATGATTTGATAATAAAACACCCAATATGCCAATATTCATAATAAAATCAATATAATAAACATTTTATTTAAAAGATGTAAGTTTTGAGATCTTAAGACGGTATCTCCTGGCCAGGCATTCTTGGGCCTGTCAGGAGGTGGATAGGCACAATTTGATTTAATGCACAAAAAAATGTGCAAAGTAGCTGGGAAAAAAGGGACTGTATTTCCTACAAATTGAGCACGAGACGAAGACCTTCGTCCACTTCACTCATCATATCCGCAGGAATCGTGCTGATCCGCTCCGTCAGGAATGACTTATCCAAGGTGACAACCTGGGAAACGTTGACTACCGAATCCTTTGCAAGTCTGGTGATCTTTTTCTTCAGGAACACGTTACCAGGGGCAGCCTGAAGGCGCAGATTGGATGTCAGGATGGCAACAACGACCGTGTTGATCCGGCTTTTATTGAAATCGTTGCCCTGAAAGATAAGCACAGGGCGGCGATGACCTGGTTCAGAACCCCTTGGCGATCGAAGTGAGGCCCACCAGATATCCCCGCGTTGCATCACCATTCCTCCCTGGGAATGGATGCGGCTTGTGCATTTAGCACAGCCGGATCAACGGAGTCGGCTTCAAACGCATACACTTCATCCAACTTTTCTTTTACGCCTGCGTGACGGCATTCTGCTAAATAATGTTGTATAGCACGCACATAGAACTCGCTGCGAGACATCTGAAGCCTTTTCGCAAAACGGTCTGCGGTTGCAAATATATCGTCGGGAATGGATATGGCAGTTTTCATATGGGCATGGTATAACTATAGTTATACCGTTGTCAAGCATTTCTTATGACCTAGGTAGGGGATAAATAGGATGTTATTATCTTGGCGATTTTGGGTGAAAATTATTTTTAAATGGACATTTTTTGTAATTATGAATAATGGGAAATGAATAAATTTAGTCATAGGTGAGTGAATAGACATAAGGTGATTGGTTTTTGCTGATGGCTGAATGCTGACAGCTGACCGCTCCATTATAAAAAACTGGGACGGGGGAGTTAATTATCTGAGAGATTGGAGCCTACTGCGAGATATTGAGATAGGTTTTTTAAGGAGAAACTGAATGGATAAACCGATGGAAAAGGAAACCCTGGATTTAAAGGCCGCGTTTCTTCTAACGGGGGTGTGTATATTGTGGGGTGTAAATGCTGTAACCATAAAGGTCAGTAACTTGGGAGTCGACCCTGTTTTCACGGCCGGGTTGCGGTCCGTTATAGCCGCAGTTTGTCTGATGATTTGGATGAAACAGCAGAAGATGGACTTATTTCCCGGGAAGGTTTTGGATGGCCTGGTAGTTGGGGTTCTCTTTGGTTCTGAATTTGCGGTTCTTTATTCATCTCTTCTTTATACCACGGTCTCTTCTGCATGGATACTCCTCTATGTCACCGCTTTTTTCCATACCTTAGGCGCGCACTTTTTCCTAAAAGGAGATCGCATTACTCTGAACAAGGTGATCGGTTTAATCCTGGCTTTCGTCGGGGTTGTCGTCCTTTTGAGTAAACATTTAGGCATGCCTGCCCCGAAGGAATTTCTGGGTGATTCGTTGGCACTTGCAGCTTCGATCTTGTGGGCAGCAACTACCATCTATATCAAAAAACGATTGGTGGGTAAGGTGTCCCATCATCACACCCTTTTTTATCAGACGATTTTCTCCATACCGATTCTTTTCATTCTCAGCGCCTTATTTCATGAGGAGCCCATCCGGTATATCAATGGGCTGATTCTCCTTTCGATTGCATATCAAGCGATAATTGTCGCCTTTATCAGTTATCTGCTCTGGTTCTTTCTAGTCCACTCCTATCCGGTGAGTCGGCTTTCCGCATTTACATTCCTGACTCCTGTATTTGCCACTTTGGCCGGAGTTGTTCTTATTAATGAACCACTGACATTCCGAGCGATTCTGTCGCTGATTCTGGTCAGTATCGGGATCTATGTCGTGAATCGAAAATGAATGGTTTACAGTTTAGGCGGCAGGAACGATGCTATTTCAACTGTGTGCCCTTTCAGCTATTTTCCTTATTGCTTTTGCAGTTATCTCCATTTCTTCCAATGTATTGAAATATCCAATACTGATCCGGATCGTCCCTTCAGGAAAGGTCTTGAGTGTCTTGTGCGCTATTGGGGCACAATGGAGGCCGGGCCTGACCAGGATATCATATTCGGTATCTAGGATATTGCCGGCTTCGGCAGGGTAGACATTTTCTTCCATTAACTCCAGGTTAACAGCCCCGCACCCACCATAGTCGTAGCGTGTGCCGGGTGGCAATATACTGTCAAATGTGATGGATAAGGTGGCAGTCTGCTTTTCCGCATCAAGAGGGCCATAGATGGTCACACCGGTCACATTGCGGATCTGTGAGAGCAAGGCAGCAGTCAGTGTCTTTTCATGTTCTCTGATTTTTTCAACCCCTTGCTTCAGTATAAAATCAACACCCGCCCCGAGCCCGGCGATTCCGACGTTATTCCGGGTCCCGCTTTCAAGTGCATCCGGTAAGAAGTCCGGCTGGTATTCCTCTTCTGAAACGCTTCCAGTGCCGCCTCTTATTAGTGGTTGTACGCTTAGTCCCTCGCGAATATACAGGCCGCCTGTCCCTTGAGGTCCCAGGAGTCCCTTGTGCCCGGTAAATGCCAAAAAATCGATGCGATCGGCTTTAACATCTATAGGAAAACATCCACCGGTCTGCGCGGCGTCAAGCAGGAGCGGTATATCGTCAACTGCTTTTTTTATGGTTTGTATATCCTGGATGGTTCCGCAGACATTGGAGGCATGATTGATAATTATTAAAGCGGTGTTTGTTTTAATTTGAGAGACCAATTTGTCAATATCCAGGAAACCTTTACCATCGCAAGGTGCAATGGACAAACTGATGAAGGCATTTTTTTCGAGATGCCGGAGGGGACGCATAACAGAATTGTGTTCCATGGATGTTGCGATAACGTGATCCCCTTGCTTGAGGAAACCATACAGGACTGTATTAAGTGCTTCGGTAACATTCATCGCAAAGACGATACGCTTGGGATCGGAAATGCCGAAGAGTGTTGCAAGCCCGTTTCTTGCGTTTTCCACAATTGTGCCCGCCTCGACGGATTTATAATGCCCTGACCTGCCGGGGTTGGCTCCCACTTCCTTCATAAAGTACACCATTGCATCAATGACTTCGGGGGGTTTGGGAAAAGATGTGGCAGCGTTATCAAGATAAATTGATCGTTTCATTCTTGCTGAAGTGCCTTTTGTTTTATGGGATATGGTAAAATATTTTGCAATAATTTAGGTGTCATAGTCAACAATCAACGCAGACAGGAAAAAGGGGCGGCCATAGGGGTTTTTAAAAATTGAATGAAAAGGGGTAGCTTGAACTACCCCGGTTAAGACGATTCAGACGTAAAGCAGAAAAGGGTCCGGCAAAATGCCGCTACGCTTTTTTTAAAGAGGTACGTAATTTTTGGCTGGCATCAACATCGACATTCAGGGTGTCCGGATTAATCACAACACCATAGTCGTTTCTGGCACTTTCCATGCTTACATACCCGTCAAACACGTCGTTTTCGATTAATTCCAGATCACGTTCCAGCGGGTTTCCATACCCGCCGCCGCCCGCAGCGTCCATAATAATAACATCACCGGGTTTCAGATGGGTAAGTCCATATGGATTGCCGGGTTTACCATTGACAAGGAACTGCGCCTTTGCCCCGTCTTTGCCACCGAACAAACCTTCCGGCGGATAGCGGTATCTTCCGGATTGTATTCCTAAGCTCACAGGGGGCAATGGCGCGTATTCATCATCGGGAATCCGGAAGACCACCCTTCTGCCCAGTCCCCCCTTCATCTTCCCGGGGCCGCCCGAATCGGTTAGGAGTTCCCTTTTCTCAACTATAAGTGGGGTATCACTCTCGAATATCTCAACCGGCGTATTGGCCCCGTTAGCGGGGAATATATAATCATAATACCCGTCATTGACGGCGCCGGCGCCCATGCCTCCTCCCCTGATGATTACCGAGTGCCATGGACTTGAATCGTGCCTTTTTCCGTAAAAGACATTCATGGTTGCCGGCGTTCCCCCTGATCCTGCGATGACTCTCTCTGGCAATGCCTCAGCCATGGCTCTGTAAATAATTTCTGTCAGAAAGTGCCCGATCTGCATTCGGGCGGCAACGGCAGCAGGAAATTTACAGTTAACAACACTTCCCTCGGGGGCCTTCATGGATATTGGCACTGCGCAACCGTCGTTATTGGGTATGTACGGGTCAAACATGCTCTTCATTGCCATAAATACATAGGCATAGGTAAAATTGAAGACAACATTGCCACCCCAGTCTACCTGTGGAGAGGATCCATCAAGGTCTACCATGATGCTGGTCCCTTTTATCTCGACCGCAGCTTTTATGACCACTGCGTCCTTGCCCTCCATCTGTTCAACAATGCCCTCTGCACTATAGACACCGTCAGGCAGTTTCTCAATGGCAGACCTCATGCTACTTTCCGTACGCCCGATAATCTCATCCGCAAGATCATCCAGGCTTTCCATTTCGGACTCATCCAGCATCTGACATATTTTTTGCGCACAAACATGATTCGCTGCTATCTGGGAGCGTATATCCCCTATTACTTCATCCGGAGTACGTACGTTCCATCTGATCATTTCGATAACAGCTTTATTAAGCACGTCACCATCATAGAGCTTTACAAACGGTATAAACAGGCCATCTTCATATACATCATGGTTGTCCGATGAAACACGCCCGCCAATGTCCGAATGATGAAACACACATGCCGTGAAACCTACTAACGAGTCCTTATAGAAAATCGGACTCATCACACACACATCATTAAGGTGTCCTGCCAGGGCCCAGGGATCGTTGGTTATGAACACATCTCCGGGTCCATAACTATCGGGCGGGAGGTTGTTGACGAGATTCTTGATCCCCAGGGCCATGGCTCCTGACTGGCCGGGAGTTGCAAAGGATCCCTGGGCCAGTTCTCTGCCTTTGCGGTCTGTAAACATGCATGTGTAGTCGTGGGCATCCCTTAAAAGGCTTGAGAACGCCGTACGTGCAACAGTGGTGTCGGCCTCATCCACAATGGAAATTAGTCTTCTCCAGAGTATCTCCAAGGTCACGGGATCAAATCTTTGCCTCATTTTTTCCTCCTTTATTCAGAAGGGATATACAGGATAGACTAGCAAATTAAAAAAAATGTTGTATATCTCTAATCCCGGCGAAGAATGTTATTCCCTGCCGTATTAAGCCTGTCACATCTCAATCCACAAAAAGCCAAAGTCATCCACGGAAACAGAGGCGTCTTCACCAACAATTACGGTTGATTCCCTCTCTTCAATGATGGCAGGGCCATTAAATTTCGTGTCCGGGAAAAGTCTGTAGCGGTCGTAAACCGTGTATGAAATAAAATCTTTGGTAATCGCGGAATATGCCTGGCGACTGCCCTTTACGGCATCTTCAGCGGAGCCTGCTTTTTTGACCATTCTGGGCAGTTTCAGCAGCCGCTCAGGCAAGCTGGCCCTTACCTTAAAATTTATAAATTCAACCGGTGATTCGGGATAGGTCCTGCCGTACAGCTTTTCATATATCTCATCAAATTGACGTCGAACATCTTCCTTTTTTACTTCGGTGAAATCGCTTGAGGCAACTGGAACATTTGTCTCGGATCCCTGCCCCACAAAACGTGCGTCTATTGATCGTTTAAACGTGATATTTTCTGTCTTGCCGGATTTTTGAAGAGTTCTTGCGCCTTCGACTTCCATGTCCTTAAAAATCCGTTCTATTTCATCAAAAGCAGCATCATTAAGAGAGACCTTATGACTCCTGACGAGATCAAACGCTCTTGGAGCAGTAAAAAAACCCAAGGCGGAACCCACGCCGGCATTAGGCGGGACAAGCAACCTGGGTGAGCCTAATTTTTTTGCCAGGCCATAGGCATGAACCGGGCCTGCACCACCAAAGGCGGCTACTGTAACGACTTTTGGATTTCCACCCTTCTCAGCAATATGCGTCTTGGCTGCTGCGGCCATGGTTTCATTAATAAGATCATGGATACCCCATATAGCCTGTATGAAGGTCACCTCAAGCGGTCCGGCAATTTGTTCCTCAACCCCACGCCTTGCAGCCTCTTTGTCTAACTTCATTTCTCCACCCAAAAAATAATTTTCGTCCAGATAGCCCAGTAGAAGATCGGCATCCGTGACACCGGGTCTTGTACCGCCTCTGGCGTAGCATATAGGACCGGGATCGGCGCCCGAGCTTTCTGGTCCAACCTGAAGGGTTCCCATTTTACTGACCTTGGCTATGCTGCCTCCTCCAGCCCCGATCTCCATTAGGTCAACTACGGGCACCTGGATTGTAAGACCGCTGCCTTTCATGAACCTCTGAACGCGACCTACCTCGAACGTGGGAACTACACCTGCCACGCCGCCCTGGATCAAACATGACTTTGCTGTAGTACCACCCATATCGAAACAGAACATCTCCGGGATATCAAAAAGTTTCCCGTAATACTGGCCCGAGATAACGGCCGCTGTCGGCCCGGACTCTATGATCCTGACCGGAAACTCCGCTGCTGTTTCTACCGATGTGATGCCGCCGCTTGAAAGCATGATGAAAAGTTTTCCACCAAATCCCATGTCCCCCAGTCTATTGGAAAGTCTTTTAAGGTATCTTCCGGTCAGGGGTTTGACATAGGCATTGGTTACCGTAGTGCTTGTTCGTTCGTATTCCCTTATCTGTGGCAAAACCTCGTAGGAAATTGAAACAGAAATATCTGGCGCCAGTTCCTGAATGATTTCCTTGATCATAAGCTCATGGGCGGGGTTTTCAAAAGAGTTAAGGAGACACACGGAAATTGATTCTACACCCATTTCAAGCAATTGAGTGACAACCTTCCTTGCTTCTCCGGGGTCGAGGGCCTTAAGTACCGCTCCATCGCTCCGAATTCTCTCATTGACCTCCAAGCGAAAGCGTCTGGGTACTAATGGCTTCGGGAATTCAGCAAAAATGTCATAGGGCGCGTAGCGGATCTCCCTGCCGAGTTCCAGGACATCCCTGAAACCCCTTGTGGTGATAAGCCCGGTTTTCGCCCCTTTTCGCTCGATGATCGAATTAATTACCAGTGTTGTGCCGTGGATCACCTCATCCAGTTTTCCAACAATGTCAGGGGTTTTTTCCTCCAGTTCCCTTATACCCTGTTCTACGGCATCCGAAGGATCGCTGGGCGTGGTCAGGCATTTATTAATCTGCATTTCTCCTGTCTCATCATTGAGCAGGACAAAGTCGGTAAAGGTGCCGCCGATGTCACAGCCCAGTCTATAGAACCTGTCATCTGACATGAATACCTCCTGCTTTAACTACTCGGGAGTTCAGCCCTCTATTTTCCGCTTTTCCAAGATTTCTTTGATTTTATGAGAAAGGTTTTTCATATGGAATGGTTTCTGAATAAATCCATTACAACCTCGAGCCAATATCTCTGAAGCCTGTCCATTTATACTGTAACCGCTTGCAAGAAGAACCTTTATTTTGGGGTTAATTTCCTTTAGCTTATCATAAGTTTCTCCGCCTCCCATGTCGGGCATAATCATATCAAGGATAACCATGTCTATCTCATCCTTATTTTTTTCATAAATTTCTAATGCGTCTTTTCCACTCTTTGCAATTAGGACTTTATATCCCATTTCCTCCAATAACTGCTTACATGTATCGATAATCATCTCCTCGTCATCCACAATAAGAAGTGTTTCCGCCCCTTTTAACAATTCTTTAGGCAAAGGCTCTTCCTGACTTATTTTTTCTTCCGTTGCGGGCAGGAATATATTGAATGTTGTACCTTCACCCTCCTTACTATCAACATTTATTATACCGTCATGGCTTTTGATAATCCCATAAACAGAGGCCAGGCCTAACCCTATCCCTCTGCCCATTTCTTTGGTAGTAAAGAATGGGTCAAATATCATTTCTTGAGTAGTCTCATCCATGCCCACTCCTGTATCAGTAACGGATATTCTGACATATCTGCCCGGATTCAATTTGTATGGTTTGACATAATTTTCATCAAGGATAATATTTTTTGTCTGAATATACAGATCCCCACCTTCGGGCATGGCCTGCCAGGCATTAACATAGAGGTTCAAAAGGACCTGGTCAATCTGGGCCCGGTCTATTTCTACTGTCCAGATGTTTTTCTGATATTTGGGATAGATGACAACTTCTTTCTTTGTCCGACCGAACATCTCAGAACCCTTCTTTATCATTTTGTTAAGATCAGTGGGTTTAACTTCATATTTACCGCCTCTTGCAAATCCCAAAAGCTGTTTTGTCAAATCTGCTCCGTTTTGAACGTATTGTTGGATATTTTTTAGCTTCTCATAGTATGGATTGCTTGAATCGATTTGCAAGAGAATCAAAGAAGCATTTCCTAGTATCCCCATTAGTAAATTGTTAAAGTCATGGGCAATGCCTCCGGCTAAGGTGCCTATAGCTTCCATTTTTTGTGAATTGTAAAGCTGCTGCTCAAGTTTGCGTACTTCTCGCTGGGACAGGATGCGCTCAGTGATTTCGCGACCTGAACCATACACGAACGGTTCCTGTTGTCGCTCTTTTACCAGGACGTTGCGGTACTCTATATAATGTTTCGTACCATCCTTGGCCAAATATTTTGATACACCGTCGAGCGACCCTTTATTCTTGATCTCAGTCAAATACTCGTCATAGAAGGCTGGCCGATACTCAGGAAGCATAAAATCACTGATAGGCCGGCCAATGAGTTCTTCGGTTTTATACCCCAGTGTTTGGGATGCTGCCCTGTTGACAGTCAGGAAATGGCCTTCAAGATCATGGGTATAGATGAAGTCACTGATATTGTTGAATAGATATCTATAACGTTCCTCGCTTTCTTGAAGCGCAGCCTCGGCCCTCTTTCGCTCGGTAATATCCTTATAAATCCCAAAAGCTCCCACAACCTTTCCATCAACGACCACGGGCGCGCCATGGAATTCAACGTCTATGAGTGTTCCATCTTTTCTGTTTCGCTTGCCAGATCCATGGATTGTTTGTCCCATTAAAGTCTTTTTCGTATATGATATAGCCTCTTTAAAGTGCTTTTTTTTCGCAATGACCTCATCGAGATTTTTCCCGACGATTTCTGATTCTTTGAAAGAAAAAAGCTCCTCAAAATCCCGGTTACACGAAATAATATTATGCCGTTCGTCAATGGTTACTATGGCTAATGAGCTGTACTTAACCAATGACTCCAAACACTTTTTTTCATGCTTTACCTTTTCTTCAGCTCGTTGTCGTTCAAAGGATTGCTCTTCTAACTCTTTAATCCTTTGTTCCAATTCTTCATAGCTTGGTTTTGCGGCCATAAGACACCCTCCAATTGCACCTTAAATAATAAGATCCCTAAACACATATGCTTTGAAAAAAATTTCACTAATCATCCGGCTGCAATCTTTTAGAGCGAATTGGTTTTTTGTGCTTGACCAAGACTTCGGCGAGGACAGACTATCCGGCACCCAGAAAACAGCTAAGTGCCGGATAGGTTTCTTGTTGCAATCAGGAACTATTTTTTTACTAAAGTTAATGAAAATCTGGTTTTCCCACCCCGTTCCTTGGCACCGAGCATTAATTGCTGGTTGTCCTTTTTGAGCATAAGAGTGGCCCTTTTGTCCTGAGCCATTTCCATCACGATACTCCAACCTTTCTCCGTCATGGCCTTTTTGTAAAAGCTCACGACCTCCGCCGGTGAGGCTGTGGATTCCATTTCCACGACAGTACCGTTTCCCATGTTCATGGAGTTTTTGACCACAGCATCCTCATAAATTGGAACAACCCCTCCCATGATGGTATCTTTTCCCTCAGACTTCGGGCCTTCAGACTCTGATGCGGCAGGAGCCTTTGCTGGGGGTTTTTCCACTGTGGGCACAGGTTGCGCCGGGGTCTGTGATGGTGCCGGGGGTTCTTTCTCTACAGGAAATGCGGCATTTACGGTTAGTATTTTTCCTGA
>CAZUHR010000072.1:0-11714 GCA_964620335.1 uncultured Desulfobacteraceae bacterium | reverse complement strand
TGTCTTGTATATCAAATTCCCTTAGTACAACCTCCTGTCCCCTCAAGATATGCTCTTTGACCAGACGTTCAACTCTGTCCGCGTCTCTTTTTCTTATGTATTTAAGCATCAACCTATGATCATGGTTACTCGCCCTGGCCATTTTCTCCACCTTCAGGATGACCTGTCTGAAACGATAGATCTGGTCTTTCAGGTCATTGATCATCCTAATCAGCCTTGGGCTCTGGCTAAGGGCATAGAGAAGATCATGAAATTCTGTATTGATCCGCAGCAGGGCTTTAGTCTCTTCTTTATCCAGACATTTTTGGTATTCTCTAATCTTTTCATCTAAAGGTGCAAGATCTTCCTCCCGGTGGTTGACGGCAGCGAGCCTTGCAGCATAACTCTCCAAGACGCTGCGGATGCCAAAGGTCTCCTCGATATCAGCCCGGGTTAATCCGGCCACAAAGAAACCTCCGGCAGGGTTTTTTCTAAGCAGGCTTTCCCGCTCAAGCTTGTGAATCGCTTCCCTTACAGGAGTCCGGCTGATTCCCAAGGCATCTGCGACTCGGGTTTCCACCAGACGACTTTCAGGGATAAGATCACCTCTGACAATGGCCCTCTTAAGGCTCTCGTATACATTCTGGCCGAGCGATGTTCTCTCGGGTAATGCCTTTAATGTCTTGAAATAGGAATTTTCAATTTTCTGATTTCCCCTCATCCCGACCATCTCACCTCAAAACATCCAATGCATAAAACGGGAATCCTTAGCATAAATGAACTTATCTTAGGTACTGTCTTGCGATAGTTGTCTGCAGCACCTCGTGAGTTCCGCCACCATAGAGCAGAAATCGATTATCCCTGTAATACCTCTGTACATTATACTCCATGGAATAACCATAGGCCCCAAAAATCCTCATGGCCTCATCGCATGCGCTACATGTGGATTCAACCGTGAAGTATTTGGCCATGGATGCCTCATTCAAACATGGTATCTTTTCGTCTATAAGATGGGTAACCTTATAAGACATCAGTGTGCCGGCCTCCAAATTGACTGCCATATTTGCAATCTTCGCCTGTATGAGCTGATATTTTCCTATGGGTTTTCCGAATTGCACTCTCTCCTTACAATACCTAATAGAATCATCCATCGCAGCCCGATGCAACCCAAGTGCAAGGCAGGCAGTCATTACCCTGATCTCCGCCAGGATGGTCAAAAGGACATCCAGACCCCTGCCCAACTCCCCTAACATGTATTCAGGGGGAACATGACAGTTGTTAAAATAGATCTCAGATAGCGATGAGGTTCTCGTACCGAGGGTATCGAATTTTTTACTGTGGGAGAATCCTTGCGTATCGCTCGGGATAAAGACGAACATAAGTCCTTTTAGCCCCTTACCGGGATCGGTCTGGCAAAGGACCGTATGGAAGTGTCCGTAAGGGCCGCTCGTCGACCAGGTCTTCATCCCATTAACCACATACCCGTCGTCGGTCTTTGTTGCCAAAGTCCTCACAGCAGAAAGATCAGATCCCGCCTCCGGCTCCGTAAGCTGAAAAGCCCCTATCTTTTCACCTCTTAATGCCGGCAGGAGGTATTCCTCGTGCATCTCTTTGGTGCCGTAGAGATAGAGTCCATTTGTAGCCATGAGACTTTGCATGGCAGTAACTGCCGCCAAACTCAAAAGCCCCCTAGCCAATTCCTCCACTGAGATACAGTAAAGGGTGGTGTTCCCTCCAGATCCGCCCACTTTTTTGGGATACCTGATGCCCAAAACACCCATGTCAGCCAGCTTTTTAAACAAGTCAAACGGGAACTCACCCGACTCGTCTTTTTCCCTTGCAACGGGGATGACTTCCTCATTCACAAACCTGGCCATGACTTTTCTCTGGAGTTTTTCAATATCTGAACGTAGCATTATTTCCCCCTATTTTTCCATGCTATCTTTAATCGCTCTTGTAAGTGCAGGGACAACCTCATGAAGATCTCCCGCAATACCCCAGTCAGCCACTTGAAAGATGGGGGCTCTCGCATCCTTGTTAATGGCAATGACATATCGTGAACCGAGCATACCGGCCCTGTGCTGGATGGCCCCGGATACGCCGCATGCTATATATATCTCCGGCCTTACCGTCTGGCCTGTCTGCCCTACTTGCCTTTCGACTGGAAGCCAGCCTTCCTCAATAACTATCCTTGTACCGGCCACTTCACCTCCCATGAGTTCTGCAAGGGAAAAAAGAGATTTCATTCCCTCTTTCGATCCTACACCCCTCCCACCGGCTACAATAACTTTGGCATCTCCCAGGCTGACACTCTTTTTTTTCTCTCTGACCATATCCAGAATTTTTGTGGCTATCTCCTTCTCATACAGGGAGACCTTGTGCCTGATCACATAACCCTTATTCCCCGGCTTCTTGCGGGCTTCCATTACACCTGGACGCACCGTCGCCATCTGGGGTCGCGAGTACCGATTGGCAATAGTAGCCATTACGTTACCCCCGAAAGCCGGCCTTGTCTGAAGAAGAACTCCCTCCTCCGGATCAATGGTTAAATCAGTGCAGTCTGCGGTCAGTCCCACACCTACCCGGCGTGACAATCGAGGTGCCAGATCACGACCCAGATGTGTTGCTCCCACAAGCAATATATTAGGTTTATGTTCCATCACAAGTTCTTCCAGAACCTTTGTGTATGCAAGGGTCCGATAATCTTTCAGGGCCTTGTGCTGAGCCAGATAAACTTTTTTTGCACCATACTTGATTAGTGTATCCGATAGTTTGGAAACCTGGACCCCCAATAGCAGGGCCGAAACATCCTGGTTGAGCGTGTCAGCCAATTCCTGGGCCTTGCCCAAAAGTTCTAATGAGACCCTGCTTAGTCTGCCTCCGCTTTGTTCCGCAAAAACCCACACGCCCTTCCGATCACTAAAATCAGGAATGATCTTTGGCTCCACATCCGTTTGAATAGCCTTCTCCTTACATACCTCCAGGCAGGCTCCACACGATGTACAATTCTCCAGAATACGGGCCTTTCCGTCCTTAATCTCAACAGCTCCGTAAGGACATGCCCTTACGCAGCGCTTGCAAGCGTTACAGAGATCAACTTCAATCCAGACTGCCATATCTTCCTCCGGTTCAGAATTTGGAATAGATAATGCGGCTTTATTCTTCTGAATACCTATATAAGTTTACTTTCCTTTAACTTACCTATTAGAGAGGTTACGACCTCTTTCGTATCACCTTCCAACATTTCCCCCTGCCTCTTGAACTTAGGGGCAAAGGTCTTTATGACATTGGTCAAAGAGCCTTCCAATCCGATCTCGGTTACCTGAGTATTAATATCCGCCGCGTTCCAGACCTTGATCGGGGCCTTCTCCTTGCACGCGTCAATCAACCTTCCAACATTAGGATGCCGGGGGGTATTCAATTCACCAATTACTGTGAGTAGGGCAGGAAGCGAACACTGGACCCGTTCGAATCCTTCCATGAGACGCCTTTTAACGACCACGGTTCTTTTCTTGGGCCGCTCAATCTCAGAGACATAGGTTGCTTGAGATATTTGGAGATATTCGGCCACCTGAGGTCCAATCTGGGCGGTATCTCCGTCAATGGCCTGCCTGCCACAGATTATCAGATCATATTTTCCGACCTTGTTTATGGCCTTTCCCAGGGTAAAAGAAGTCGCCCAGGTATCCGCACCGGCGAATGCCATATCAGATAGAAGGATCCCTTCATCGGCACCCATTGCGATTGCCTCCGATATTGCATCAATGGCCTGTGGCGGACCCATTGAGATTACGGTAACCTTCCCGCCAAATTCATCTTTCAATCCAATGGCTGCCTCAAGGGCATGCCTGTCATCCGGATTAATGATGCTCTCTATACCTTCCCTGATGAGGTTTCCGGTCCTAGGATCCAGCTTTACCTCTGTTGTATCGGGAACCTGTTTTATCAGAACAATGATGTCCATATTGTTCACTCCAATTCGGAATTTTCACTATATAACCTTGTTTTCCCTAAGGCGTACCAGATCTTCATCCGAGTACCCCAGCTTGCCGTATATTTCCTTATTATGTTCTCCAAAGCGCGGTGGAAAAGAGAGCTGTCGGTCCTGTTGTTCAAGAAATGGCGTCATATTGGGTGGAGGTGGCAGCAGTATTTTTTTCCCACTGACCGGATCCTGTGAATACAATAACCTTCTTTCAACCAAAGGATCAGCGATAACCTCCAGAATAGTCTTTATTTTGCTTATGGGAAGCGTAAGGGAGTTAAAAAGTTCAATCAGCTCTTCAGACGTGTGGTTCTTAGTAATCTCGGTAATTTCGCGGTTCAAATTCTGCACATCCCCTATCCTGCCGGCATTTTTTTCGTATTCCGGCTTGTCCAAATGCTTAAACATTTCCAGGGATACCATAGATTTCCACTGCCTATCATTCCCCACGGCCATATAAACAAATCCATTGCTCGTTTGATAAACGGAAACCGGACAAAAAAATTCATGGGTGTTACCCCTGCGGGTTATTGCCTTATTGAAAAGCGTGGAAAGCGTTATGGGGACCGTCATCCATGATACGGAAGATTCAAACATGGACATGTTTATGCAAGAACCCTCCCCGGTAACCTCTCTCTTAAATAAGGCCTTCATTAAGAGCCCATATGAGTGTTCACTTGTTCCCATATCCGGAAGAGGAATGCCGACCACCTGGGGGGCTCCATCGGCCTCGCCTGTCAAATCCATCATGCCCGATCTTGCCTGAAGTATTGGATCATATGCCGCCTCATTACTGTCCGGGCCGAAACCGGTAACGCCGAGCCATATTATATCCGGTTTCAGGGCCTTCACGGACTTGTAATCAATCCCCAACTTTTCATAGTTTCTGGGAAGCTGGTTGGTTGCGAAGATATCGATATTGAGTTCCTTAATCAGGGCGTGGAATATCTTCTGTCCTTCCTGGTCGCCCAAATTTAGTGTCAGCGCCTCTTTCCCTGAATTAATGCACAGGTAATAGGCGTTCATTCTCTCCTCTCCAAGAACATTGTCACCTATCAGCCTGTTCGGATCCCCGTATATGGGATGTTCAAGCCTGATGACCCGCATGCCGTCTTGAGCCAGCCTGTACGTTAAGTAGGGCAGGACAGTCGCCTGTTCAAGGGATAGTACAGTAAGATTTTTAAAAGTATCCATGATTTTCCTCCTTTCGGGCCGGAGGCCTGGTAAGATATAAGGTTGGTTTTGGATGAGGGGCAGATGTAAATAACTATTTTAGTATTTGTGTACTGTATACAATATGGACTGTCAAGGGGTTTTTCGGCGGGTTACGCGTCTTTTCTTTTGATAGGTTTCTACCGCCTTATTATGGTCTGAAAGAGTCTTTGAAAAATAATGACTTCCGTCATTTTTTGAGACAAAATACAAATACTTGGTGTCAGCGGGATAAAGAACCGCCTTGATTGCTTCCCTGCCTGGATTTGATATTGGTCCGGGCGGGAGTCCTCGAACGATATATGTATTGTAGGGCATATTTTGATTGAGATGCTCCCGTGTAAGATCCCCGTCAAACTTCCTAAGACCGTATATAACTGTGGGATCACTTTCGAGGCGCATGTTCTTTTCCAGTCGATTTAAGAAAACACTCGCAATAAGCGGCCTCTCTTTTGCCAGGCCGGTTTCTTTTTCTACGATGGATGCAAGTATAACCACTTCCTCCGTTGTCATCTCCAACTGTTCCGCCCTTTTCTTGAATGGAGCGACTATCTCCCGGAACCGATTGACCATCGTATCAATGATCGAGATGGTGGGCAATCCCCGGCCGAACTGATAGGTATCGGGATAAAGGTATCCTTCCAGCCCTTTCCCGGATATGCCATATCGCCTTGCAATTTCAGGGCTTCCTGTAAGTGACAAAAATTCCTGCTTGTTTGCCAGGCCCCTTTTTTCTAATAGTTCGCCTATCTGTTTTCTTGTAAATCCTTCGGGAATGGTAACGGAATGAAGTAAAATTGCACCCTTACTTAAAATGTTGAGGATCTTGAGAGGCGGCATGCCGGAATTCAGCAAATATTCTCCGGCTTTGATGTTTGTGCTGTGCCCCATAAGCCTGGCCCAAAAAAGGAAAAGGCTTTTGCCTGTTATAATTCCCTTCCTGTCAAGTTCGCCGGCCACCTCCTTAAGGGTTGAGCCATTCCGGACTAAGAATAACTGATCATGTCCGCCCCTTTCGGCTGGGCTCATCAGATAATACCCGAGTGCAAAAAGCAAAAATACACCAATTAGAAAAGAAAAACCGATGGTAAAAAGGATGGATCTTCTTCGGGACAAATAAAGCTTCATAATGACTCCGGGACAAAACATTTCTTTATTTTTTATGCAATATTTACTAATATTTCAAGGATAAGATTTGTTCCGCATATCAGTCCCTTCAGCTTTCCCGCGCAGAAATTACGTGACGAATTTTCGCGTTGAAAAAGGCACCCTTGCTAAACCTGGAGGATAAAAATGAGATACAGTAAATTGTCTTTTTCGATCACGATGGGCCTACTGGTTATCTTAATGGCCTTAAGACCGGCTATTGCAAATGAGATGGCCGTTGGAGAGATTACTGAAATAAAGGGACCTGTCGAGGTTGTAAAAGATGACGGCCGGCAGATAAGGGCCGAAGAGGGCACCCCCCTTTTTCCCGGGGACCAGATTATCACGGGAAAGGGGGGCATGGTTTGGTTTTCATTTAAACAGGGAGATCAATTTAGACTAGGGGAAGATTCCCAAGCCTCAATCGACGAGTTGTCCGGCCCTGAATTGGAGGACCATCAGCCTATACTTCAACTCGCATTGGGGTATTTGTGGTCAAAGATCCAGAAACTGAGGGGAAAACTGCATAGGACGGTAGTCCATACACCCACTGCTGTTCTCGGTGTCCGGGGGACAGAATTTGAAACCGTAGTTTCTCTGGATGCGACCTCCATAGTAACGGTTGACGATGGAATAGTTGAAGTCGAGACAGAAGACGAAAAGACACTGGTTGACGCAGGTAAGATGACAGAGGTTGAGCTTGACAAGAAGCCGACGGCACCTGTGAATGCGCCCCCTAAAGAGATGCGAGACTGGGAGAAATGGAGAAAAAGGAGGATAAAGAGGCTTTTTAAATACCTTCCTCAAAAGGCTCCCATGTTTCGAGAGCGGTTTGAAATGAGGGTGGAACGATTTTCACAGTTTACAGCTCGAATCAGGGAAAGTTCCACCCAGATCGATGCGACAATCGAAAAAATACGACAGGCCAGAATCCACAGGGACCGCCAAAAGGTTGTCGCGTCAGTGAGTGAACTGAAGATTCAAGTTAAAAGATATAAGCACATGGTTTGGAAATTTAGAAAAGCACTCAACCGTGTTCGAGTGATGGGAAGGCTCTCTCACCGGCTTGAAAAATTTGTTTCCAACAATCAAGAACGTTTCAGTGCCCAGGAATTTGCCGCCATTAACTCTCATCTTTCAGCAGTCAGCGAGAAGAGAGATCAATTAAAAACCGTTGTTCGGAATACGGTCATCAGCATAAAAGGGACTTTCAAAAAGCTGAGAGAATTTAGAGAAGAAGCAAGAATAAATAGATCAAGACGCCTGAAAGGCTAAAGAAAAGATCCGCCGGAAAGCGGCAGAATCCCTGAAAAAGGCCCTGCGGTTCGATTCAGGCTTATAATAGACTGGCATTAAGAAAGTCGGGGTTCAGTCTTTTTAAAATTCGGATCATATTGTTCAACTGCACCTGTACCGTCCCCTCGTACATCTCCACAATACGGTTATCCCGGTATCTACGTTCCACTTCCTGTTCCAAGAAATATCCATATCCCCCGAATACGGTGATGGCATCGTCAATAACTCCTTTGGCGGTTTCGGGAACATAGTGTTTGACCATGGATGTGAACAAAGGGACAGTGCCGGCCATTTTGCGCGGTGTATGGTCGCAAAGCCAGGCCGATTGATAGGTGAGCCATTTGATTGATTGAACCCGGCTCCACATCCTCGCCAACTTATGCCCTATACCCTGAAAATCAATGATCGGTTGATTGAATTGCTTCCTACCTTTTGCGTGGTTCAGGGCCTTCAGAAACGCACCTTCTGCAATACCAAGTGACTGGGCCGCAATCTCGATGCGGCTTTCATCGAGAAAATCCAGGATGTTCATAAGGCCGCGACCCTTCTCACCCAACAAATTCTCCCTGGGCACCTCCAGGTTTTTGAAGACCAGTTCCCCGCTGGAGGACATCCTTATGCCCATTTTGTTGGGGATTTCATTGATCTCCAGCTCTCCGCCCAGCCATGTTGACGGATCACGCTCAACAAGTATGGTGCTCATGCCCTGACCTCGTTTCGCCTCCTGATCATTCTGGCAGAGGACAATGAAAAAATCGGCGTAGCCGGCATTTGTCGTAAAGATCTTGGTCCCATTTATAATGAACCTGTCATCCTTTTCCATAGCGGTAGTTGCCATGGAGGTAATATCGCTTCCATGGTCCGGCTCAGTGAAAGATACGGCCGAAACATAGTTCCCCTGTATCATGAGCCTCAGAAATTTTCGATGCTGCTCGGGTGTGCCGAAAAATTTCACGATCTTTGCCGGAAGGTATGCCAGATGAATCGCCATGCCGATGCCTGAGTCGGCCTTGCAAAATTCCTCCACCACAAGTACGTTTTCCATTACGCCAAGGCCTTCGCCCCCGATTTCCTTCGGATAATTAAGGCCTATGAATCCCAGTTCACCTGCCTGCTTATAGAGATCTTTCGGAAATTCATGATTCAATTCATATTCAATAGCCCTTTCAGAAGAGAACTCTCCCTCGGCAAATTCCGCAGCAGCCCTTTTGATGTCTCGCTGTTCCCTTGTCAGTGAAAAATCCATGGTTTATTTTCCTCTTCAAATCAATAATGAGTTGGTAATTTTCCCAAACTACATGTTATCAATTGCCTTCCCGCTCCTTATCATCTCTTTTCCAATAATCATTCTCTGGATCTGATTGGTTCCCTCAAAAATCTGAGTCAGTTTTGCGTCCCTGAACATTCTCTCCAGAGGATAGTCCTTTGTATAACCGTATCCACCCAGAATCTGGACCATATCCGTAGTGATCTTCATCGAAGCGTCGCTACAGAAATATTTTGACATGGAGGCCAACTCGGTATTCGGTTTTCCTGCATCTTGCATGAGGGCGGCCCTTACCATCAATCCCCGACCTGCCTCTATTTGTGTACTGGCATCAGCTAACATAAATTGTATGGCTTGGTGCTCAACGAGGGTTTTTCCAAAGGCAGTGCGGTTAAGGGCATATTCAAGGGCGTATTGTGTTGCCCCTTCCGCTATGCCCAAGGCAAGGGCCGCCACAGCCGGACGTGACATGTCAAAATCCGCCATGGCGATGGTAAAGCCATCTCCCTGCTTTCCCAGCAGGTTTTCCTTAGGAACAATAACATCTTCAAGAATCACCTCAGATGTATTGCTGCCACGAAACCCGCATTTGTCCTCCATCTTTCCTATGGTAATACCGTCTTGGTTCCTGTCCACGACAAAAAAAGAAAGTTCCCTTTCCCCCGATCTTGCAAGCACAGAATATAGCCCAGCTACCGCCCCGTTTGTGGCAAAGACCTTTCTTCCATTCAAGACATAGCTTTCATTGGAGTGCTTGGCAGTGCACGAAATGGCCTGCACGTCCGAACCAGCTCCAGGCTCACTGACCAGGTAGGCGATCAGTTCACGGCCCCTGGAAACCCTTGGGAAATACTTTTCTTTTTGTTGCTGATTGGCGGCTGAGATAATGGGAAAGCTGCCTACCGCCTGAATGACCAAAAGTAGCGCTGAAGATGCACAGGCCTTCGAAATTTCCTCAATAGAAAGACAGAGAGTATGACATGGATTGTGTGGCCAGCCACCATAGGCCTCTGGGAGCATGATCTGAAGAAGGCCGATATCCCAGAATAAAGATACTGTGTCCCAGTTGAACATGCCCTCTCTATCAACTTCCCCGGCAACCGGGGCTATTTTGTCTTTGACAACCCTTCTCAGGTTGTCTAACAGGATTTTTTGTTCTTCGGAAATTTCAAACATACCTACCTCATTTAATACCCTAAAATTTGGAATCCCGGCTCGTTACCAGCTAGCTCCGGTCTGATCTTTTAACTCCAAGCTCAATTGACGTGCCAGTTTCCTGGCATATTTGCCGATTTTTTCATAGTTGTCGGTGGTGATCCGGAATGACGGCCCGGCAACACCGAGACAGGCCGATATTATTCCCCTGTGATCGTAAACAGGGGCGGCAATCCTGCAAACACCCACCCTCATTTCCTCATGGTCAACAGCATACCCTTTTTTTCTAACCTCATTTAACTCCTTTTCCAGGTCTTCAAAACCTGTAATGGTATGCTCTGTAATCTTGGGCAACCCCATCCTTTCCATGACATGCTTGAGTTTTTCGCCTGTCATATGAGCAAGGTAGACCTTTCCCGGCGCTGTGGCATGGAAGTACGGATAGGCACTACCGATCCTTGAGAAGAGCCTCACAGCCTCCGGGCCTTCCATCTCATCTATCAAGATAAGCTGATCCTTAACCCTTGCCGACAGTTCAGCGGTTTCCCCGCTCAGTTCAACCATCCGCTTCAAGTATCCCCTGGCCTGGGATCGAAAGCCCATCCGGTTCAAGAGGATATTGCCAAGGTATAGAAACTTGGAACCGAGTCTGTAGGTTTTCTGCTCCCGGTCAAAGATGACATAGCCGTTCTCCCTCAGGACAGAAAGTATCCGCCAGAGGGATGGGATGGGAATGACCAGCCTTTCGCTTATGGACTTGAGGGTTAGCTCGGATTCTTCCTGCGCCATTAGTTCGAGGACCCTCAGTCCCCTCGCCAGGGCAGGGACCATTTGATTTTTGTTTGTATCTTTTTTCATATATGAAATATTATTTTCAAATATGATAATATAATATAATCGCTATGTCAACCCTATACCTTCAAATAGAAACTTTTTTTGGCATTGACAACATAAGCCCTTTCCCCTTACCTTTTAACCTGCTGGGGATATCCAAAGCATTTTGCATGATTAGCGCTTACCCCGCACATAGAGACTGTGTCGTAATGTCATTCCGAGGCGATAGCCGAGGAATCTTATATTCGCAACTGGTTATTATTAAAAGATTTCTCCCTTCCACCCTCCGTAGCAGGGCTACTGCGGAGGACGGGTCGATCGAAATGACATAAAAAGCCAAAACCAGTATTATGACACAGCCTCGTAGCATAGGGCTTGAAAATTCGACTCAAGGTATTAGGGTTAGGGTCATTAAGCCTCATGGCCCGCGTGACAGTGTAAAAAATAAAATTCTGAGGTCAAACAACTCATGACACATAAAAATGGCATTGTCGAAGCTATAGGAAAGGACTCCTTTGAATGGCTCCAAAAAAAGTTCGACAAGAAAACAACGCTGAAAGATCTTCCGGATGAAATTCTTGATCGTATTGCATCGGTTGATATGGCAATAAGGGATTATATAGGCAATAAAAACGCGGTCATTTCCATTGCCCTGATCACCTTTGCCTACAAGATGGCAGACATGGTTCAACAGCCGCGGTTCGGACCTAAGGACATCCTTTTATTAAAGATGCTGGCACAGAGAGAAAAATCAAGAAGGGAGGGAAAGACCAGCCTGTATCCTGCACAACTGGACATTCCCCTCTTTGAGCTTATTACCGGAGAATTAGGTGATCGGAT